>CANEVG010000305.1 GCA_947442095.1 Sphingomonadaceae bacterium | reverse complement strand
CTGCAGCTCAATCCGGTGGACAAACTCCTCGGTGCCCCGGCCCCGGAAAAACCCAAAGACGAGAAGGGCAAGAAAAAGGAGAAGGACAAGGAGGAATCGCCCAAGGGCTTTTCGCCCACGCCCGCCTATGTCTTTGCTGCCATTTTCGCCGCGCTCTATGTGCTGGGACGCATTCTTGAGTCCTGGCTGATCAAGCGTTTATTCGCAAAAGCGCTTGCCTAAATCGGAATTCGAACCCGCGAGGGCGTAAGTTTCGTTCCCGCTTTAGCTTCACACCACATCAAGCCGTTCCGCGTTCATTACTTTGGTCCAAGCCTTGTTTAAGTCGGCGCCAAAGCGGATTTAACCGCCCGCCTCGCTGGTCATCGAGAAAAGCGATCAAACTTCACCTCATGGATCGCGATTGATGATCAATTCGGCATGTCTCAGAACGACAGGCACGCCCGTATTAGCACTTTGTCAGTCGCGTGTTGCAAATCTGCCAAGGGCGAGACCGAGATCGTGTTCGCGGTATCGATATCGGTGCCGATATAGTCGACGCCCAGCGTAAGCGGATACCGCGCAAGTTCGGCGCCGATCTTACAGTCAGTATAGATTCCCGGCCGAGCGCAACCGCGCCGAACGGGAATCTATACTGTCGCCAGTGGTATGGCCAACCGCTGCGAACACCGCAACCGGCAAGCCCGGCAACACGGCAGCAGCTGTTGCGCTGAGGTGCAGGTTGTCCCCGCCGATCGTGTCCTGCTTGGGCGCATACCATGCCATGGTGCCAAGCTGCAGCGGCCCGATGGCATAGCGCGCGCCGAGCAACAGTTCGCCATAGTTCATGGCGCTGTCTCCATTTGCAAACACATGGCCAACCACTTCGATACGCACCGTGACGAGGCCTGAATTCCGGTCCTTGCCCAGCATCACGTCAACCACAAGATCGGCATTGGCATGCCGGTCTGCCCCTCGCAGCAGCGCAAGGCGCAGGCTGGCATCGAGCCCGGCAAAGCCGGCGCGCGCGTCAGCGGACGCGGACACTTTCCCCTCACTACAGCTGAGCCCGCGCCGGACTTCGTCCGTGGTCGCTTCAACTCCGACATCAGCCGATTGCGCTTTGCCCTGCGGCGCATCGGCACTTGCGATGACGCCGGTGAGGATCAGGACAATACGGCGATCAACGCCGGACAAGCGCAAGGCCTTGCTATCCTTCAGGCTGGGTCCTGCGGGCATTGTCGGCTTCCGCGAGAAGCACGGCGCGGTCCTGCTCCACCATGGCCAGCATCTGAACATGCAGCTTGTCATGTCGGGCCGCAATCATCCGGTCGATCCCGTTGCTGCGCTCGGAGCACCAGCCCTGCGCCGAACCGCCAAGCGCGTTGGACCGGGTCATCGAGCGGTGCGCCCTGAGGTCTGGCCCGACTTGCGCCCTGCGCTCGACGATCAGCGACACGCTCCACTGGCAGCGCAGCGACGAGGATCGCCCTGCCCCTCCTGCTGAACCGAGCTGCCAAGTGCGACACCCGCGATGATCGCCGCAATCACGACTGACTTCATTGTCTTGTCTTCTACAATGTCCCGTTGCATTGGGGATCGATTGCAAAATAGTGACGTCAAATGTGCTGCGTGAGGCTGCTTAGTAATAATTCATTGCTGAGCCTTGCAATCCCGCGCGCGAGCCAAGCTCAATAGCCCATCAGGCTCAGAACTTCCTTGCGGCTACGGTTATCCTCAAGGAACGTACCTATCATCCGACTGGTGACCATGCCCACACCCGGCGTGCGCACACCGCGCCCGGTCATGCAGCCATGCTGCGCCTCAATCACCACGGCCACGCCATGCGGCTTGAGGTTGTCCCAGATGCACAGCGCCACTTCGCTGGTCAGCCGTTCCTGGATCTGCAGCCGCCGCGCATGGGCATTGAGTACGCGCGCCAGCTTGGAAATGCCAACCACTTTGGCGCGCGGCAGATAGGCTATTGCTGCCTTCCCGACGATAGGGGCCATGTGATGCTCGCAGTGCGACTGGAAGGGGATGTCTTTAAGCAGGACCAGCTCGTTGTAGCCGCCCACTTCCTCGAACTGGCGCGCAAGGTGCGAGGCCGGGTCTTCGGCATAACCCTGGCAGTATTCCTTCCACGCCCGCGCGACGCGCCGCGGCGTGTCGAGCAGGCCTTCACGGTCTGGATCATCACCCGACCAGCGGATCAACGTGCGGATCGCCTCCTGCACTTCGGCCGGAACAGGGATCTTGCCCGCTTCCCCTGCGTCCTCGTCATCGTGCCCATGCTTGTTTGGGTGGGGGGCGTCCATGCTCTATTCTGCTCCAGAGGTAGGCCGCAAGACCGACCAGCACATCACTTGCGCTGGATAACCAGTTCGTCAGGGTGTGCAACATTGAGATCGGAGCGGAGCAATTCGCCAACCAGATCGGGATCGGCATGGCGCGGATCGAGGAGGCTCACCCGGTTGCGCAGCCGGTCGCGTTCGGCCCGAAGCTGGTTCACTTCTGCCTGGCGCTGCTTGAGCAGCCGGGCATTCTCCGTCCACGCCAGCACACCGCTCGGCCCGACGAGCGCCACCGCACCCAGAAGCAGCAGCGCGATGAGCGCAAGGCTCTGCGCGAGGCTTTCCTGTGGCAGCTTGAGGCGAGAGCGACTGTGTTTCATCTTTGCCACAGAATCACACTTGCCAGCGCGATTCAACCCGAAATGCAAAATAATCTGCCAAGCATTGCCCGCGAGTCGCGCATTGCACCGTGAAAAGGCACCGTGACTTACTTGGTGGCGTACTGACCAGCCTTGGCGCCAAAATTGTCCTGCGCAAATGTCTTGGCCGCAGCAGCGGTCTTGAACAGCTGATCATGCATCACGGCCTTGACCAGCATGTAGCCTTGCGAATTGTAATAGGTATCCCTGACGGTAAGGCGGAAGTTGCCGTCGGTATCCTTGTTGATCAGGAAGGGGCGGGTCTGGGGGTCTGACATGGGTAGGCTCCTTGGAAGGCCGTAAACGCGTGATGTGTGGGTAAAGCCAGCCCGAGCACGCACCCCGAACAGCATATTGGAAAAGCACCGGCCAGCGGCGCGCTAGGGCGCGGTGGCCAGCCAGATGACATGATGCGCGCCCTTGCCATTACTGCGCGCACGCACCGGAATTTCCTCGACTGCAAAGCCCGCATCGCCCAGCCGGCGGGTGAACGCCGGATCACGCGCCGCAGACCAGACCGCCAGCGTGCCGCCTGGGGTCAGCGCCTCGCGCGCCGAGTGCAGCCCGCGCATCGAATAGAGCTTGGAATTGGCCGGCCGCGTCAGGCCGTCGGGGCCATTGTCCACATCAAGCAGGATCGCATCATAGCAGCCCTCTCCGTTCTGAATTAGCCTTGCGACATCATCCTCGATCAACCGCACGCGCGGATCATCGAGGCAGCCGGCTGTGAGGTCGGCCATCGGCCCGCGCGCCCAACCGATGATCTGCGGCACGAGCTCGGCAACAGTCAGCCGCGCCTTGGCATCCAGCACGCCGAGTGCGGCGCGCAGCGTGAAGCCCATGCCATAGCCGCCGATCAGCAGATGCGGGGCCTTGCGACCTGCCAGCCTGGCGCAAGTCAAGGTCGCCAGCGCTTCTTCCGAACCGCTCTGGCGCGTATTCATCAGTTCATTGCCGCCCAGTACGATCATGTGATCGCGCCCATGGCGAAACAGCCGCAGCTCTTCGCCGGACAGGCTGCCCGGCACGGGGCCGGGTACTGGCGCGGTGCCAAGCAGCTCGCGTGCGATCATGCGGTCAGCGGCCTTTGCGCAGCTTGCGCGCGGCATAGCGTGCATCGCGCGCGGCCTTGCGTTCGGCCTCGGTCAGCTCGACATTGGCAGCCGCGGCTTCGACCTCCGCCTGCAGCGCCGCTTCTGCGGCTTCCGCAGCAGCCTGCGCAGCGGCGGCGGCAGCTTCGGCCTCGGCAATTCTTGCAGCCTTGATGGCTTCCCGCTTGGCGACCTTGGCGGCCTCGCGTGCTTCGGCTTCGGCGATCTTGCGCGCCTGCTCCGCCGGATCGATCGGTGCTTTCGCCTTTAGCCGCTCCAACGCAGCGCTGCGCGCCTTGGCGGCAGCTGCGGTGCGATCCTGAAAGCCGGGTTCTCGGTATCCTGCCATTATGGTTCCTGCCATCCCGCACCATCCGTGCGGGGCCCAAGTGGGGCGTCGTATCATGAGGGTTAAAGATGAGACGGCCGGAGCACCGCGCTGGGTGCCCCGGCCGTCCCGGATCAGATCAGGCCGATCAGGCTGCCTGCAGATTGACCGCAGAGGTTTTGCCGCGGCGATCGGTTTCTAGCTCATACGAAATGCGCTGGTCCTTATCGAGCGTGCTCATGCCGGCGCGTTCGACGGCCGAGATGTGAACGAAGGCGTCGCCGCCGCCGCCCTCAGGCGCGATAAAACCATAGCCCTTGTCGGCGTTGAAAAACTTGACGGTTCCGGTGATCATGGGACGTATCCTTGTCCAAGGCGTGGACGGGCATACGCAACAGCTGCGTATCCCGGCTTCGTGAGGCTATTTTTGGGACAAGGGGTGAGCCTAGGCAGGCCCGATATCCGTCGAATGCGACGTCAGCG
>CANEVG010000304.1 GCA_947442095.1 Sphingomonadaceae bacterium | reverse complement strand
GTCCTGCCGCTCCCGGTGGCGGAAGGCGATTGGCGTCTGCGCCACAAGACCAGCGACCGGCATTTCTATGAAGATGCACTCAGCGCCGCACGCGGAGCCGGCGCGCATGAGGCGCTGTTCCTGCGCGACGATGGCCTCCTCACCGAAGGTAGCTTCACCAATATTTTTGTGGCGCGCGGTGATGCTTTGATGACCCCGCCCGCCTCTCTCGGGCTGCTGCCCGGAGTGCTGCGCCGCAGCCTGCTGGATGGCAGACAAGCGGTGGAAGCACCGGTTTCCATGGCCGATCTTGAAGCTGGCTTTTTCATTGGAAACGCCTTGCGCGGGTTGATCCCGGCGCGGCTGCTCGGCGCATGAGCCAGCACATCAGCCACGCGCTTGCGCGCACAAGCAGTGCCCTCGCGCGCATATCCGCCTCGCGCACCACGACGATGACCGACCGTGCCATCGCACTGCGGGCCGAGGGCCGCGATATCATCTCGCTTTCGGTGGGCGAGCCTGATTTTCCGACCCCGCCCCATGTCATCGCCGCCGCCAAGGCCGCGCTCGATGCGGGCGACACCCGCTACACCGCCGTTACCGGCACTGCTGCGCTGCGCGAGGCCGCCGCGCTGCACTTCGCGCGCGATCTCGGCATTACGGTTCCGGTTTCGCAGGTTATCGTCAGCGCTGGCGGCAAGCAGGCGATCTTCCTTGCGCTCGCCGCCACGCTGGACCCGGGGGACGAAGTGCTGATCCCCGCGCCGTGGTGGGTAAGCTACCCTGAAATGGTGCGCTTTGCCGGGGCCGAGCCGGTCGCTATCCCGACCACGCCCCAGACCGGCTACCGCATCAGCGCCGCGCAGCTTGAAGCCGCCATCACGCCGCGCACTCGCTGGCTCCTGCTCAACAGCCCCGGCAACCCGACTGGCGCGACATACTCTGCCGCCGACCTCGCCGCGCTCGGCGAAGTGCTGCGCCGCCATCCCCAGGTGCTGGTGATGAGCGACGATATTTACGCGCCGCTGCGCTACGGGACAGGCGCGCACGCGACGCTGGTGGTGGTCTGCCCCGATCTGGTAGAGCGCGTCCTCACTGTCTCGGGCGTCTCCAAAAGCCATGCGATGACCGGCTTCAGGATCGGGGTTTCGGCTGGCCCGGAGTGGCTGGTTTCGGCCATGGGCACGCTGCAATCGCATGCCTCGGGCAATCCCTCCTCGATCAGCCAGGCGGCGGCCGTCGCGGCTTTCGTCGGGCCGCAGGATTTCCTGCTCGATTGGCGCGAACGTTTCCGGGTGCGGCGCGACATGGCGGTCGCCGCGCTCAATGCCGTCCCCGGCCTCTCCACGCCCGTGCCTGACGGTGCGTTCTACTGCCTGGTCGATGCCGCGCCGCTGATGGCACGCTTCGGTAATGACGAGCCGCTGGCCCTGCATCTGCTCGATCACGGGGTCGCCGTTGTTGCGGCCTCCGCCTTTGGCGGGCAGGACGGTTTCCGGATCAGTTTTGCGGCGGATGATGCGCGGCTCGCAGAAGCGCTTTCCCGCATCGCAAAGGCTCTTCAATGACCCCGTTCCCTGCTCTTGTAGAATTGGCAGTTCTGTTTGAAGACGGCGAGGCCTTGGTCATCGACAAGCCCGCGGGGCTGCCGATCGATCGCCCCCGCGCGGGTGGTGTTTCGCTCGATGATCACCTTGACGGCCTGCGCTTGGGCTTCCAGCGCGAACCTGCTGCTGTCCACCGGCTCGATCAGGATACCTCAGGCTGCCTCCTCCTTGCGCGCAACGCCAAAGCGCACAAGCGCTATGCCGCCGCGTTCGAGGCGCGACTGGTCGAGAAAGTCTATCTCGGGGTGGTCGCGGGCGATGTGGCCGAGAATTCGGGAACCATCGCGTTGAACCTGTCGAAAATCAGCAGCGCCGAAAAGGGCTGGCGGATGATTCCGGCGCGCGCGGGCAAACCTGCTGTCACGCACTGGCGCGTGGTGAACCGTCGGACCGGGCCGGGTGACAAGCCGATCACGCTGGTCGAGTTCCGCCCCGAAACCGGCCGCACGCACCAAATCCGCGTTCATGCACAAGCAGGCCTTGGTGCGGCGCTGCTGGGCGATCCCATCTACGGTACGGGCGAGGGCGCCGCGCGCACTATGCTCCACGCCGCTGCGCTCACCGTGCCGCGTGTTGGCAAGCCGCCGATTGCGGCAACCGCGCCGCTTCCGACGGACTTTCTGACGCTGGGCTTTGCCGATCCGACGCCATCGTCAGAGGAACCGAAACCGTGCCCACCGACGAGCTGATTTCCCGCGCGCTGGCCGCCATCGAGGAAAGCTTCATCGCCTCGGCAGGTCCTGGTGGCCAGAACGTCAACAAGGTGGCCACGGCAGTTCAGATCCGCCTTGATATCTTTGCCTTGCGCCTGTCGCCCGAAGTTTTTCATCGGCTGAAGGAACTGGCGGGGAGCAAGATGACCGCGCGCGGCGAGATCGTGATGACCGCGCGCAGCTATCGCACGCAGGAACAGAACCGCGAGGATGCACGAAGCCGCCTTGCCGCCCTGTTGCGCGCCGCCGCAACCTTGCCCGCGCGCCGCGCGAAGACGCGGCTCAATCGCGTGGGCAAGGCGGAACGGCTCGATGGCAAGAAAAAGCGCGGCACGATCAAAGCCGGGCGCGGCAAAGTGCAGTTGGACTAGGGTTTAGGGGCCGGTTTGGGTTGGGCCGCTGCAGTTTCTGCCGGAATGGTCGCGTCGACCAGCGGCGGCGCGGGGCGCTGTTCCAGGATGGCCGCGGCTTCATCCAGCGCGCGGGCCTCGCCCACGGTTACCCCGCCGGGGCCGGGGTCGGTGTCTTTCTGGCAGCCGGCCAGCAACAGGGCAGCGAGAAGCAGAGCCAGCACACTGGCGAAAGGCTGGATGCTTCTCGCACTGCGGATCACTGCGGCTTCTGTTCCTGCGCTTCGGCGGCAGCGGCCTTGGCGGCTTCCGCGGCAGAAACCGCACTGTCTGCCGCGCTCTTGGCAGCATCCTCGGCGCTCTGCGCAGCCTGCGAGGCATCAGCGGCCGGGGCGGGCGCAAGCGCAGCTGCCGAAGGCTCGGCGGAGGGCATCTCGTCTGCCGGCATTTCCACGGTGTCGGCCGTGGCGTTCTCCGAAGCGTCATCAGACGTGCCGCAGGCGGCAAGCGCGAACAGCGAAGCGGCGGCCAGAACTGCGGCGAAACGCTGGCGGCTGGTGGTCTTGGTCATGGAATTCCTCATCGTGATCATGGTAACACGTCCGGGCGGCTTGATGCCGCTGCGGCGCGCTTTCTAATCCGCTCACCGAGCCAAGGCAAACGCCAAACGGCCATGAGGATAGGGACTGTTATAGAATATAAGGATATCTTTATATGCCTTGCATTATATAAAGATTACTTTATATGAGTTCCATGCATTTTCTCGAAGCCCTGCGAGCCCTTGCCGATCCGACGCGCCTGCGGATCATGCGGCTGCTTGCGAGCATGGAACTTGCCGTAGGCGAACTGGCGCAAGTCCTGGGTCAGAGCCAGCCGCGCGTTTCGCGCCATATCAAGATCCTGTGTGACGCTGGCCTTGCCGAACGCCGGCGTGAGGGCGGCTGGGTGTTTCTCCGTACGGCGATCAACCACGGCGGCAGCGAATGCGGCGAGCCACACGATCTTGGCGCCGCGCTTGGCCGGGTGCTCGTCGCGGCGGAAGGTGCGGACGCGGAATTCGCCAGCCAGTGCGCGGAAGACCGCCAGCATTTGGGCGTTATCCGCACAGCGCGAGAGGCTAGCGCAGCAGACTATTTCGCGCGCCACGCTGCCGAATGGGATGAACTGCGCAGCCTGCATATTGCCGACGGGCCGGTCGAGACAGCACTCGGCGAACTGCTCGCCGGGTCAGTGGGGCGTTTGCTCGATGTCGGCACTGGCACGGGCCGCATCGCCGAGTTGTTCGCGCCGCGCGCCAGCCACATAACCGCGCTCGACAAGAGTCCGGAAATGCTCCGCCTCGCGCGCACGCGGCTGCAACACTTGCCCGCTGGCCATGTCACGCTGGCACAGGGCGACTTTGCGCAGTTGCCCTTTGCCGACGCCAGCTTCGATACGCTGCTCTTCCACCAGGTCCTGCACTATGCTCTGGCCCCCCAAGCCGTGCTGGCCGAGGCCGCGCGGGTCACGGCACCGGGCGGGCGCATTGTCATCGTCGATTTCGCCGCGCACGACCGTGAGGAGCTGCGCACGGCCCATGCGCACGCTCGCCTCGGCTTTTCCGACGCGCAAGTTGCAGCGCTCCTGGTGGGGGCCGGGTTCGAACCGGCAGAAGACCGCGCGCTCGCGGGGCATGAACTCATCGTCAAGATCTGGACCGGTGTCCGCCTTGCGGGTCGATCTGCGTCAGCCGAATTTCCCAGACTGGTAGCCCTATGACCACAAGTTTCGATCAACTCCGCGAGGCCCGCACCGCGCTGGATACCCCGCTGTTTGCCGGCCTGCCCGGTGATATCCGCGTGTCATTCGAATTCTTCCCGCCGCGCACGGAAGCGTTGATGGAGCAGCTCTGGGAGGTGGTGACCACGCTCGCTCCCTTGCGCCCCAACTTCGTCTCGGTCACCTATGG
>CANEVG010000303.1 GCA_947442095.1 Sphingomonadaceae bacterium | reverse complement strand
GACGGTATCATCGAGATCAAGGCCGCTGCCCGCGACGCAGGTTCGCGCGCCAAAATCGGCGTGATCAGCCGCGATTCCAGCATCGATCCGGTCGGCGCCTGCGTCGGCATGAAGGGCAGCCGCGTGCAGGCCGTCGTACAGGAACTGCAGGGCGAGAAGATCGACATCATCCCCTGGAGCGAAGACACCGCAACCTTCGTGGTGAACGCGCTGCAGCCTGCCACCGTGAGCCGCGTGGTGATCGACGAGGAAGAAAGCCGCATCGAGGTTGTCGTACCTGATGACCAGCTTTCGCTCGCGATTGGTCGCCGGGGACAGAATGTGCGTCTGGCGTCTTCGCTGACGGGTTCGGCCATAGACATCATGACCGAGGCGGAAGCTTCGGAGAAGCGCCAGAAGGAATTCGCCGAGCGCTCGAAGATGTTTGAGGAAGAGCTCGATGTGGACGAGACGCTGTCGCAGCTCTTGGTGGCCGAAGGCTTCAGCGAGCTGGAAGAAGTCGCCTATATCGACATCGCCGAACTCGCCGCGATCGAAGGCTTCGACGAGGAGCTTGGCCAGGAGCTGCAGAGCCGCGCGGTCGAGGCGCTGGAGCGCCGCGAGGAAGCGCAGCGCGAGGAGCGGCGAGGTCTGGGTGTCGAGGACGATCTGGCCGAGCTGCCGCATCTGACCGAGGCCATGCTCGTCACGCTGGGCAAGGCTGGCATCAAGACGCTCGACGATCTGGCCGATCTTGCCACCGACGAGCTGATAGCCAAGAAGCGCGGGGGCGAACAGCGCCGCCGCAGCAATTCGCCGACCGAGCCGCCGCGCCGCGAACGCAGCGAGCGAACCGAGGACAAGGGCGGTGTATTGGGCGAATATGGCCTCTCGGAAGAGCAAGGCAACGAAATCATCATGGCCGCGCGCGCGCACTGGTTTGAAGACGAGCCGGTAACAGAGGAGGCCGCCCATGCGGAATCCTCACAATGAGCCGCTAAGCTCCGACATATCTGGCAGCGCGCCGGCGGGTGCCCCTTCAAAGGAGGGCGCCCAGCCGGAGCGGAAATGCGTGCTCACCGGTCGGCATGACGCGCGGGGCGAACTCGTTCGCCTGGCGCTCTCACCCGATGGCGATGTAATGCCTGATGCCCTGGCGCGTGCGCCGGGGCGGGGTGCCTGGATCGGCGTTTCGCAGGCGGAGCTGGAAGCGGCGATTGCCAATGGCAAGCTACGCGGCGCTCTGGCGCGTGCGTTCAAGGGCGCAAAGCTGACCATTCCTGCCGATCTGGCCGAAAAGACCCGTGCTGCGCTGACCCGCGCGCTCACCGACCGGCTTGGCATTGCGCTCAAGGCCGGGACGATGCTGCTCGGCACCGAAAAGATCGCGCAAGGCGCGCGCGCCGGAGCAGTCGTGTGGCTGGCCCATGCCAGCGATGCCGGGAGCGATGGGCCGAACAAGCTGGCGCAGGCTTGGCGCGTGGGCGAAGAGGCGGAAGGCACTGGCCTCAAGGGCGTGATCTTGCCGCTGGACCGGGCAGCGCTGTCTGTGGCATTGGGCCGCGATAACGTGGTTCATCTGGCACTGACCGATGCCGCCGCAGCCGAACGGGTTGCGGTGCCGCTCCGGCGCCTGATGCATTTCAATGGTCAGAGTGCGCTGGGGCGCACAGAGATTGATGGCGAAGCTGCTGATGCAGCGTGCCAAGATATTGATACGAAGGATGTATTTGTTCGATGAGCGATGACAAGAAGCCGACCCTCGGCCGCAGGCCGCTTGGCCTGAAGACCTCTGTCGAGGCGGGCGAGGTCAAGCAGACCTTCAGCCACGGCCGCACCAACAAGGTTGTCGTCGAGGTCAAGCGGCGCAAACTGATGCCGCGCGGCCCGGGTGAGGCTGCCGCCAGCCCTGCGCCCGAAGCCCCGCCGGTTGCTACAGCACCTGCAGCGCCCGCGCCGCAGCCCGTCCGTGCGCCTGCTCCGCCGCCGCCACCGCCCGCATCCTCGCTCGAATCGCGGCAGGAAATGCAGACCCGTCTGCTGCGCGAGGCCGAGGAAGCCCGCCTCAACGCGCTGGAAGCCGCCAATCGCCGCGAGCAGGAAGACCGGGTGCGCGCCGCCGAGGAAACGCGCCGCGCCGCCGACGCGCGCAAGACTGGCGATGCTGCGCCAAGCGCTCCTGAAGCGCCTGCTGCTCCCGTCGAAGCACCGGCTCCGGCCGTGGAAGCGCCTGCAGAGGTTGAGGCACCGGTGGCCAGCGCGGCCGAGCCTGCCGACGAAGCGAACGCATCGTCCGAGCAGGTGCAGACCGCGCCGCGCCGGTTCACCCCCGTCGCGCCCATCAAGCGCGCCGAACCGGCACCCAAGAAGCCCACCCAGATGCCGCGGGATAAGGGCGCGGGTGATCGCCGCCAGGCAGGCAAGCTTACCGTCAGCCGCGCGCTGAACGAGGACGAAGGCGCGCGTGCGCGCAGCCTCGCCGCGCTCAAGCGGGCGCGCGAGAAGGAAAAGCGCGCGCACTTCGCCGGGCAGTCCCAGCCGCGCGAGAAGCAGGTCCGCGATGTCGTGGTGCCCGAAGGCATCACCGTGCAGGAACTGGCCAACCGTATGGCCGAAAAGGCCGCCGATCTGGTCAAGTCGCTGTTCAAGATGGGCATGATGGTCACCATCAACCAGACCATCGATCAGGACACGGCGGAGCTGCTGGTCGAGGAATTCGGCCACAATATCAAGCGCGTGTCTGATGCCGACGTCGATATCGACAGCACTTCGGACGTCGATACCAACGAGACGCTGCAGCCGCGCCCGCCGGTCGTCACGATCATGGGCCATGTCGATCACGGCAAGACCAGCCTGCTCGATGCCCTGCGCGGCACCGATGTGGTGCGCGGTGAGGCGGGCGGCATTACACAGCATATTGGCGCCTATCAGATTAAGACCAAGGCTGGTGATTTCATCACCTTCCTCGATACGCCAGGCCACGAGGCCTTCACCGAAATGCGCATGCGCGGCGCCAATGTGACGGATATCGTCATTCTGGTGGTCGCGGCGGATGACGGGCTGATGCCGCAGACGATCGAGGCGATCAATCACACCAAGGCGGCCGGTGTGCCGATGATCGTGGCGATCACCAAGGCCGACAAGCACGAGGCGAACCCGCAGAAGATCCGCGAACGCCTTCTCGAACATGAAATCGTGGTCGAGGAAATGTCGGGTGATGTGCAGGATGTGGAGGTCTCGGCCAAGACCGGGCAGGGCATGGACGAATTGATCGAGAAGATCCTGCTCCAGGCCGAACTGCTTGAACTGGGCGCAAACCCTGACCGCGCCGCGGAAGCCACAGTGATCGAGGCCAAGCTCGACAAGGGCAAGGGCCCGCTTGCCACGGTGTTGGTCAATCGCGGCACACTCAAGGTTGGTGACATTCTGGTGGTTGGCACCCAGTCAGGCCGCGTTCGCGCGATGCTCGATGACAAAGGCCGCCAGATCAAGGAAGCGCCGCCTTCCTTGCCGGTAGAAGTCCTCGGGCTCGGCGGTGTGCCGATGGCCGGTGACACGCTGACCGTGGTGGAAAACGAGGCCCGCGCCCGCGAGGTGGCCACTTATCGCCAGGAACGTGCGACGGCAAAGCGCACCGCCCAGGCCCCGACCAGCCTGGAGAACATGTTCTCCGCGCTTGCCGCCAAGCAAGCCGTAATTGAATATCCGGTTGTGGTAAAGGCAGACGTGCAAGGCTCGACCGAGGCGATCGTCAATGCACTCAACCGCATTTCGACCGACGAGATCAAGGTGCGCATCCTCAATTCGGGTGTGGGCGCGATTACCGAGAGCGATGTGACATTGGCGCAGGCCAGTGGCGCCCCGATCATCGGCTTCAACGTCCGTCCGAACGCCAAGGCGCGCGAGATGATTGAGCGCTTCAAGGTGCGGATGAAGTACTTCGATGTGATCTACCAGCTCACCGATGACATCCGCCTCGAAATGGCGGGCGAACTCGGGCCGGAGCGGATTGAAACCGTCGTCGGCCGCGCCGAAGTCAAAGAGGTGTTCCCCGCGGGTAAGAAGGACAAGGCGGCCGGCCTGCTGGTCGTCGAAGGCTTCATCCGCAAGGGCATCAATGCGCGCCTTACCCGGCAGGACGTCATCATCTCGCAGACCGTCATCCACTCGCTGCGCCGCTTCAAGGACGACGTGGCCGAAGTGCGCGGCGGACTGGAGTGCGGTGTGGTCCTCGCCGATACCAACGACGTCAAGCCGGGCGACCAGCTTGAAGTGTTCGAGGTCGAGGAACGGGTTCGCACGCTGTAGTTGGCATGTCCTCCCGCCTGCGGGAGGGCCAAGGACAGGGCCAAGGACAGGGCCAAGGACAGGGGGAGACCTGAATGCCCCGCTACGTCGCTCTGCTGGGGTCGATCAACGTTGGCGGCCATCGCCTGACGATGGCAGAACTGCGCGCGGCGTTCGAAGGTGAGGGCCTCGCCAATATCGAGACGGTGGTGGCGAGCGGCAATGTGCTGTTCGACCATGACGAGCGCCCGACGGTAGGCCTTGAGGAGATGCTGGAACGGCTCGTGCGCGCCAAGTTCGATATGCGCAGCGTGGTCGCGGTGCGCAGCGCCGAGGAGATTCGTGGCAGT
>CANEVG010000302.1 GCA_947442095.1 Sphingomonadaceae bacterium | reverse complement strand
TTCCGTCCTCGCTTAAACTCTCCTGCAAATGGCCGTTCTGGTTTGCAGGAAATGCGAGGAGCGGACCATGTCGTCCTTTGAAATCAGAGCGCCAGGCCCGGTGAGCGCAGTGCAGGTCGCTGCACTTGGTACCGGTGCGAAGGCGGTGCAGACTGAAACCCCCAAGGCCACGGACCCCGCGGTTAATGCCCCCACGGCCAAGGCCCTTGCGGGACCGGCGGCAGCGCCTGCTCGGGCCAGTACCGCCGCCGCGCAGGTCGAAACCAGTGATGCGGTCAAGGCTGGCGTGGCGCCGGTGGACCAGGAGCGGGTTCGCGAAATCCGCCAGGCCATCGAAGCCGGAAAGTATCCGATCGTCCCCGCCAAGATCGCCGATGCGATGATCGCGGCTGGTATGCTGCTGAGGAGCCCCCATTCGTGAACCCTTCCGCAAACGCTGATGCCCAGAATGCCAAGATCGGCCACGTGACACCCATTCGCCGTTCGATCGACTTGCGCGATACCCTGCGGCAGATGCTCGCCGTGCTGGAAGACGAACGGCACGCGCTTGCCGGGCTCGATATTGATGCGATCATGGGCTGCGCGGTGGACAAGACCGCGCTGTGCGGACGTCTCGACACCACTGTTCCGGAAGCGATCGACGAGGAATGCCGTGCGCTGCTGGAAGCCGCGCGGCGGGTGAACGAGGCCAATCGCCGCGTGCGCAACCTGATTGCAGCCAACGTCTCGGCACGTCTCGATGCCTTGACCGGCCAGCCGGCGCTTTATCGCGCCCATGCCGCCGCGCCCCGCATCGGGCGCGCCCGATAGCAGGTTGGGTAAGTAAAAACCCTTGTCCGACTAATTTGGCACACTGTTTGCTGAACCCTTTCCGCGCCCCGCGATCTGGCGGTGCGGAAAGGGATAGTTTTGAGTCAGCCTCCTTCCATCGCAGCTTCGGTTCCGACGCCGGTCGTGGCTCAGCCCCTTGCCAGAGGGGCAGGAGACGTGCGCGGCGCGATTGCGCGTGCGGCGCAGGCCACCGGAGTCGATTTCAACTATCTGCTGGCGCAGGCGCGGATGGAATCCGGGCTCAATCCTGCAGCGCGCGCGGCCACGTCCAGCGCGGCGGGGCTCTACCAGTTCACTGGTTCCACATGGCTTTCGATGCTCGACAAGCATGGCGCGGCCTACGGCTTGCCCGGAATGTCGGATAACTCAGCCGCGCGCGGCCAGCTGCTGGCGCTGCGGGCGGACCCGGAGCTTTCCGCGCTGATGGCGGGCGAGCTGGCAGGGGACAACCGCGAATACCTGACCGGCCAGCTTGGCCGCGAGCCCGACCACACCGAGCTTTATCTGGCGCATTTTCTGGGGGCCGAGGGTGCAGGCCGGTTCCTTGGTGCCCTGGCGACCAATCCCGGCCAGAGCGCGGCGGCATTGCTGCCCAAGGCGGCAGCGGCCAACCGCGCGATCTTCTTCGGCAGCGGCGGCGCGCGTTCGGTGGGTGAGGTGATGGACCAGCTGCGCGGCAAGATGGCGCGCGCGATTGGTGCGGATGACCTTGGTGCTGCGGGCCTGCAGTATGCGTCCGCACCGGCGCAAGCCCCGCGCGGCGGGCCGATCCAGCAACAGTTCGAGGCCGCAGCGGCCAACCCGCAAGTACCCCACGCCCGCTCGATGGCCGATACCTTGCGCGATGCCTTTGCGCTCGGCGGATCGGCAACAGGTTCAGGTGGGGTCCCTTCGCATGTCCGCGCGGCCTACGGGCAGCTCAAAGTGCTGGGGATCTAGCGCTTTATGTTCAAACGTCTCGGCAAACCCGGCGCGCTCGCGCTTCCTGCGGGTATCCTCATCCTTATCGCGCTGATGATCATGCCGATCCCGGCGTTCATGCTCGACGCGTTCTTCGTGCTCAACATTGCGCTTTCGGTCGCGATCCTGATGGCGGCAATGAATGCGCTGAAGCCGCTCGATTTCTCGGCGTTCCCTTCGGTCCTGCTGTTCGCCACCTTGCTGCGTCTCGCGCTCAATGTGGCTTCCACGCGCATCGTGCTGGTCAATGGTCATGAAGGCGGCGCGGCGGCGGGGCATGTGATCGAAAGCTTCGGCGAGTTCCTGATCGGCGGCAATTTCGCGGTCGGGCTGTTCGTCTTCATGATCTTGATGATCATCAACCTGATGGTGGTGACCAAGGGTGCGGGCCGCGTTTCGGAAGTCTCTGCGCGCTTCACCCTCGATGCTTTGCCCGGCAAGCAGATGGCGATCGATGCCGATCTCGCCGCCGGTTTGCTGACGGCGGACGAAGCCAAGGCCCGCCGCCGCGAAGTGGCGACCGAGGCTGATTTCTATGGCTCGATGGACGGTGCCAGCAAGTTCGTGAAGGGCGATGCGGTTGCCGCGCTGCTCATTCTGGGCGTCAATATCATCGCGGGTTTCTGCCTGGGCATGATCAGCCACGGGCTGACCGCTGAAGAAGCGGCGCAGCGCTATGTCACGCTGGCGGTGGGCGATGCGCTGGTGGCGCAGGTGCCTTCGCTGCTGCTCTCGATCGCTGCGGCGGTCATCGTCACGCGCGTTGCCGATACCCGCGACCTTGCCGGTCAGATCGGCGGCCAGTTTGCCGCACCCGGCACGTGGCTGCCGGTTGCAGTGATCCTTGCCGCCATCGGGATGATCCCGGCGATGCCGCAGATCGTGTTCCTCCCCGCCGCCGGCATTACTGGCTGGATCTGGTGGTCCTTGAGCAAACGCGCCACGCGGCTTGCCCAGCCGGTGATCGAGCCGGTCGTGCCAGTGGACCCCGCGCGCATCACGCTGGAAGAAGTGTCCGATCACACGCTGGTGACGATCGAGCTCGGTTACGGGCTCGTCCATCTGGTGGACGAAAAGCGCGGCTCGCCGCTGGTGGCGCGCATTACCGGGGTGCGCAAGCAACTCAGCCAGACGTTCGGCTTTGTGGTGCCGCAGTTCCGCGTGCGCGATTCGCTCGATCTTCTGCCCAATGCCTATCGTATCGTGCTGGGCGGTGTGGCGCTGGGCGGCGCGAGTATCCAGCCGGACAAGGTGCTGGCGATCGATGCGGGCGAGGCGGACCCGAACCATAGTTTGCGCGGTGAAGCCACGACCGATCCCAGCTTCGGCTGCCCGGCGATCTGGATCGATGCGGCGCAGCGCGATCACGCCATTGCCGAAGGGTTTCTCACCGTTGATGCCAGCACCGTGGTCGCCACGCATCTCAACCAGGTGCTGAGCGAGAAGCCGCAGGCGCTGCTTGGTCCCGATGAAGTGCGTGCGATCCTCGAAGGGGTGCGCGAACGGGCGCCGGGGCTAGTCGAGACAGTGCATCCCACGCCCATCTCGCTCGGCGGAATGACGCGCCTGTTCCACGCGCTGCTGGAAGACGGGGTGAGCATTGCCCACCCGCTGCCGATCCTTTCGGCCTTGGCACAGGCCGTGCTGCAGACGACAGACCACGAGAGGCTGGTCGATCTGCTGCGCGCAGACCTTGGTGGCATGCTTGTGGCGCGCGTGTGCGGACCGACTGACCGGCTGCCCGTGCTCACGCTCGATGCCGCGCTGGAAGGCATGATCGTGCAGGGCATGCATGATCCCGTGACTGGCCAGCCGGTGATCGAGCCCGATCTCGCGCGCTCTATCGCTGATCGGATTGCCGCGATCATTGCCGAGCGTGGGCCTGCTGCGCCGCCGGTCGCGCTCATTGTCCAGCCGCGGGCACGCCGCGCGGTGGCCGCGCTGCTGCGCCTGCGCGCGCCGCAATGCGCGGTGCTCTCCATTTCCGAACTGCCGCCTTCGCAGCCGATCGAAGTGATCGATGTGATCGGCGGCGAACAGCCCGATCTGAACCCGAGCCAAACGGCCTTGCAGCCTGAGGACCTTGCCGCATGAATTATGATCACCGCAGCTTTGCCGCCGTGCGCGCCTACCAGGGCGGAGCGGCTGATCGCATCCGCCGCTTCCTGCCGATGGTCAGGCGGCTGGCCTGGCATGTCCACGGATCGGGCCGGACGGGCATGGAGATCGAGGATCTGGTGCAGGCGGGCCTCGTTGCGCTGACGGAATGCGCACAGAAACATAACGGGCCGACTGAGGACGGCTTTGCCGCGTATGCCAAGCTGCGCGTGCGCGGGGCTATGGTCGATCTGGTGCGGCGCTCCACCCCGCTCTCGCGCGCGGCGAGCGACCGGCGGCGGCTGCTGCGCGATGCCGCCAATGCACTCACCACCATGCTGGGCCGCGCGCCCAGCGAGGATGAACTGGCCGACGCGATGGGCGTGAGCGCCAATGCACTGGCGGACCTGCGCGCATCCAGCGAACCCTTGCGGTTCGAGCCGATCGATGACGCCTATTCCGATAGCGACAGCGCTTTTGCCGATGACCGGCCCGACAGCTTCGAACTGCTGGCGGAAGAGCAGACGCGCGGGAAAGTGGCCTCTGCGATAGCCGGATTGCCCGAACGGTTGCAGATGGTGATCCAGCTCTACTTCGTCGAAGAGCTCAACCTCGCCGAGATCGCCGATGTGCTCTCGGTCAGCGTGCCGCATGTGCATCAGCTGAAAGCGCAGGCGCTCGACAAGCTGCGCAGCGCGCTGGGAGAAGAGTTCGATATTCTTTGAGGTCTT
>CANEVG010000301.1 GCA_947442095.1 Sphingomonadaceae bacterium | reverse complement strand
GCCTTCGATTTCCTGTGCCGCCCCTTTGCGCCACTCAGACAGATGGAAATGGTCCTCCGCCCAGCTTTGTGAGCCTGTGACATTAAACTAGAGAATACTGCTCTTAAGGCAATCAGGCAGACTGGCAAAGCCGGACCAAGGCTTCTAAAGCGCGCAGGATAGACGAATCCTCCCGGCTCAGGACCACAAGCCCGACCATGCGCATCGCCATCGCCTCAGACCACGCAGCCTTTGATCTCAAGGCCGAACTCGCCGCCCATGTCGCTGCGCTCGGCCACGAAGTGCTCGATCTGGGGCCAGACAGCACCGCCAGCGTCGATTATCCGGACTATGGCTACAAGCTTGCCGAAGCCGTCGCCTCGGGCGCAGCGGACCGCGGCGTCGCGCTGTGCGGCTCAGGCATCGGCATTTCCATTGCGGTCAATCGCAACCCGGCGATGCGCTGCGCGCTGGTGAGCGAGCCGCTCTCGGCCTCGCTCGCGCGCTCGCACAACGACGCCAACGCGATTGCCATGGGCGCGCGGGTGATCGGTCCCGAAATGGCCAAGGCCTGCATCGAGGCCTTCCTTGCCGGCGAATTTCTTGGCGGCCGCCATGCCGGGCGCGTCGACAAGCTTTCCAGTCCCACCTTTTAAGGAGCCTTGCCCATGAACGCTGCCACCGCACCCGCGCTCGAAGTCCGCAAGGCCGGTTTCTTTACCGAACATCTGGCGGCCGCCGATCCCGAAGTCTACGCGGCCATCCGCGGCGAGTTGAACCGCCAGCAGACCAAGATCGAGCTGATCGCGTCCGAGAACATCACAAGCCTTGCCTGCCTCGAAGCCGCAGGCTCGGTGTTCACCAACAAGTACGCCGAAGGCTACCCCGGCAAGCGCTATTACGGCGGCTGCGAATATGCTGACGTGGTCGAAACGCTGGCCATCGAGCGGGCCAAGGCCTTGTTCGGCTGCGAATTTGCCAATGTGCAGCCCAATTCGGGCAGCCAGATGAATCAGGCGGTGTTCCTCGCGCTGCTCTCACCCGGTGACAGCTTCATGGGGCTCGACCTCAATTCGGGCGGCCACCTGACCCACGGCTCGCCCGTGAACATGAGCGGCAAGTGGTTCAACCCCATTGCCTACGGCGTGCGTCGCGAAGATCACCAGATCGACATGGACGAGGTTCGCCGCCTCGCCCAAGAACACAAGCCCAAGCTTATCATCGCAGGCGGCACCGCCTATTCGCGCGTATGGGACTGGGAAGCGTTTCGCACCATCGCCGACGAGATCGGCGCATACCTCCTGGTAGACATGTCGCACATTTCCGGCCTCGTCGCGGGCGGCGCGCATCCCTCGCCGATCCCGCATGCGCATGTCGTGACGACCACCACGCACAAGTCGCTGCGCGGTCCCCGTTCGGGCGTGATCCTGACGAACGACGAAGCGCTCGCCAAGAAGTTCAACATGGCGGTGTTTCCCGGCCTGCAGGGCGGTCCGCTGGTTCACATCATCGCAGCCAAGGCGGTGGCCTTTGCCGAAGCGCTGAGGCCCGAATTCAAGGCCTATGCTCATCAGGTCGTCGCCAACGCCCGCGCGTTGGCTGCGAGCTTGCAGGAAGCGGGCCTCGGCATAGTCTCGGGCGGCACCGACAATCATTCAATGCTGGTCGATCTCACCGCCAAGGAGGTGACCGGCAAGGCCGCCGAAAAGGGCCTCGACCGCGCCTGGCTCACCTGCAACAAGAACGGCATTCCCTTCGACACCCGCTCACCCTTCGTCACCTCGGGGATCAGGCTCGGCACGCCTGCGGGCACCACGCGCGGCTTCCGCGAGGACGAGTTCCGGCAGATCGCCGCGCTGATCGCCGAGGTGGTCGACGGCCTTTCACGCAACGGTGAAGAGGGCGACGGTCAGGTGGAACAACGCGTGCGCGAGCGGGTTGAGGCACTTTGCGCCCGTTTCCCGATCTATCCGGAGCTCTGAAGCATTATGGCCGACAACAACGATCTCGCCAGCCGCGCCCAGGCCGAAATCAGCGGCATGGCCAAGCAAGGCATGGGCCACCCCTCGACCAAGCCGGTACTGATCGGCGCGGGGGTTGGCGCGGTGGCGGGCGCGCTGCTGCCGTTCGTGTCGCTTCCGCTCGGCCTCGTGGTGGGCGCGGGCTATGCCTTCTGGCGTCGGATTAAATAAGAACGCATGCGTTGCCCCTTCTGCGCCCATGAAGAAAGCCAGGTAAAGGACAGCCGGCCGAGCGAGGACAACACCTCGATCCGCCGGCGCCGCCAGTGCGAAGGCTGCGGCGCGCGCTTCACCACGTTCGAACGCGTACAACTGCGCGAGGTCATGGTGGTCAAAAGCGGCGGACCTGATGGCGACATGCGCCGCGAGCCGTTTGATCGCAGCAAGATCGAACAGTCCGTCGCGCTCGCCTGCCGCAAGCGCCCGGTGGCGCAGGAACGGATCGACCGCCTCGTCTCGGGAATTCAGCGCCAGATCGAGACGATGGGCGACGCCGAAGTCGAAACCCGCCAGATTGGTGAAATGGTCATGGAAGGCCTGCGCCAGCTCGACAGCGTCGCCTATATCCGCTTCGCCAGCGTCTACCGCGATTTCACCGAAGCACGCGATTTCGAGGAATTCGCCAGCACCGTGCGCGAGGTGGCGGCACGTGAGTGATCCCGTGACCGTCCCCGTGCCCGCCCCCGGGCCGATTATGGTTTTGGTCCGTCCGCAACTAGGCGAGAACATCGGCAAGGCCGCGCGTGCGATGCTCAATTTCGGGCTCACACGAATGCGGCTCGTGTCACCGCGCGATGGCTGGCCGAATCCTTCCGCCGGCCCCGCCGCTGCGGGCGCGGATGTCGTGCTGGCCAAGGCCGAGGTCTTTGAAACCCTCGCCGAAGCGGTCGCGGACTGCGCGCATGTTTATGCCACCACGGTGCGCAAGCGCGGCGTCACCAAGCCCGTCCTCACGCCCGAAGAGGCCGCGAAGGAAGCCGCCATGGCCGTCGGCGGCGCCGCTTTCGTGTTCGGCCCCGAACGCTCTGGCCTTGAAACCGACGACGTCGCGCTCGCCCGCGCGATCATCACCGTGCCGATCAATCCCGAGTTCGGCTCGCTCAATCTTGCGCAAGCGGTGATCCTGTGCGCCTATGAATGGTCCAAGCACGGCGGCGCAGCAGGTCTCGCTCAGCCACCCGCCGAAGACCCCTTGCTCCCGCCCGCCCCGCAGGAAGAGCTGGAGGGCTTGATCGGCCATTTCACCCAGCTCTTGGAACCACGCGGCTACTTCGAACCCTACAGCCGCGCCGATGTCACGCACCGCACCTTGCGGACCATGCTGACCAAGCCCGGCTGGAACCACCTCGAAGTGCGCACCATGCGCGGCGTCCTCACCACGCTGATGCGCAGGCCAGGGCCGCGAGAGAGATAAATAGGGACAGTCCCCAATTTATTG
The DNA here is from genome assembly GCA_947442095.1 of Sphingomonadaceae bacterium. Classification (GTDB taxonomy): domain Bacteria; phylum Pseudomonadota; class Alphaproteobacteria; order Sphingomonadales; family Sphingomonadaceae; genus Novosphingobium. Next base: position 1,189 of record CANEVG010000301.1, on the reverse strand, counting down.
AGCCCTCCCCCCTCTGGGCGCCCCGGGCTTGACCCAGGGCGCCGCTGGCACAAGAGGCCGCGGCTGCCGGGAGAAGCGGCCCCCGGATCAAGTCCGGGATAACGAGGACTGGCCAGAGGGACGCGCCGCCACTCCCACGCTTGACAATCCGCCAAATCGCTGGTCTAGGCCGCGCTTCGCAATTGGCCCTGCACGCCCGGTGAAGCAGTGGCCGCGTCCTTCGCACGAAGGATGGTGCGGTTCCGGGTCTACGAAACGCCGGCCTGAAGGCTGGCTTCCATAGGCTGGCCTAAGGCTGGCCCCATAGCAAATTGAAAGGACTTGCCATGTCGAAGCGCAAGGCATCGAAGCACAAGATTGACCGCCGTCTTGGCGAAAACATCTGGGGCCGCCCGAAAAGCTCGGTAAACCGCCGCAGCTATGGCCCCGGCCAGCACGGCCAGCGCCGCAAGAGCAAGGTGTCGGACTTCGGCATCCAGCTGCGCGCCAAGCAGAAGCTGCGCGGCTATTACGGCGATGTCACCGAAAAGCAGTTCAAGCGCACCTATCAGGAAGCGGCGAGCATGAAGGGCGATACAGGCCAGAATCTTATCGGTCTGCTTGAACAGCGCCTCGACATGATCGTGTACCGCGCCAAGTTCGCGCCCACGATCTTCTCGGCCCGCCAGATCGTCAGCCACGGCCACATCCGCGTCAACGGCGTGAAGTGCAACATCGCCAGCCGCCGCGTGCGCCCGGGTGATATTCTCACCCTCGGCCCGAAAGCCAAGGAAATGGCGCTGATCGCCGAAGCCCAGTCGCTGGCCGAGCGTGATGTGCCAGACTACGTTGTTGCCGAAGCCGACAAGGCCACCTTCGTGCGTGTGCCCACGCTCGACGAAGTACCCTACCCGGTAAAGATGGAACCGAACCTGGTCGTCGAGTTCTACTCGCGCTGATACACCGGTTTCAGATCGAACACGAAAGAGGCGGGGCCCAAACCCCGCCTTTTTTCATTCCTCCGCTAGCTCGCCTCGGGGAGGTGGCAGCCCGAAGGGCTAACCGAGGGGCGATATCTGCCCTCAGTTCCCCGGCGTAACGCCAATGATCCGCTCCGCTTCCTGCATCACCCGCGCCCGGCTCCACACGAACGGCACATAGGCCCCGCCCGCCCAGCGTGCGAAGAGATCGCGGTAGTGCGGGCTGGCGG
>CANEVG010000300.1 GCA_947442095.1 Sphingomonadaceae bacterium | reverse complement strand
TCAACGCGGCCTGGCCCTGGCTCGTCACGGTGTTTGGCGGGCGGCCATCGGCGCGCTCGATCCATTTCCTGTGCGCGGCAGGGTTTACAGCGTTCATTGCGGTGCATCTTCTCGCGGTCTTGCTGGCCGGGCCGTTCAACGAACTTCGCTCGATCATCACGGGCTGGTACCGCCTTCCACACGACAGATTGCCGCAGGAGAAGGCCAAGTGAGCCAGATCATGCCCCCATCTCCGCGCTCTGGCCCGCCCTCCAGCCTCATAACCCGCCGCCATGCGCTGGTAGGCGGCGCGGGGCTGCTGCTGGCAGGCTGCGACCAGATCAATGCCTCTCCTGCCACGCAAGCCCTGCTCAGTCTGGGCGAGAAAGCGACGCGCAGTGCGCAGAGGCTCATCACCGACCGCAATGCGCTGGCGAAGGAATACAGCCGAGCCGAGATGTCGCCCGTTTTTCGCATGAACGGCACGCGCGATCCCGGCACGGAGGCCTACAAGGCGCTGGCGGCGAACGGGTTTGCCGACTGGACGCTGAGCGTCGACGGCATGGTGAGGCAGCCGCTGAAGCTGAGCCTCGCGCAACTGCAGGCCGCACCGATGCGCACGCAGATCACCCGGCATGACTGCGTGGAGGGCTGGAGCGCGATCGGCGAATGGACCGGGGTGCCGCTGGGGCTGCTGCTGCGCCGCGCGGGGCTTTCGTCATATGCGCGCTATGTCGTGTTTCATTGCGCCGATCTCTATGGCGGCAAGCCTTATTACGAGAGCATCGACATGATCGATGCCTTCCACCCGCAGACCATCCTCGCCACGCGTCTGAACGGCAAGCCGCTGGTATTGGGCCACGGTGCGCCGCTGCGGCTCAGAGTTGAGCGGCAATTGGGCTACAAGCAGGCGAAGTATGTGATGCGCGTGGAGGCGGTTTCATCGCTCGACGCAATCCACGGCGGCAAGGGCGGATATTGGGAAGATAGCCACGGGTATCAGTGGTACGCGGGAATTTAGGTAGGAATTTAGAGCCGCACCACCCCGCGTTCAATCAGGCTTTTGGCGCAATCGAGGATCGATTGCTCCACTGGACGCGTCTTCCAGCCTAGCCGCTGCAGCGCGTGTTCAGCGCTTGCATCGCGCACATTGCCAAGCTCGCCTGTGACCTGACGGACGACGGGATTGAACAGGGCAGAAACGCGCACCAGCCAATTTGGCAAGGATCGAACAGGCACGCGGCGGCCTTGCAGCGGCATGCCCTTTTTCAGGATGCGCGCGACCTCGATCATCTTGAGGAAGGGGCCGGACGCGATGAAGCGTTCGCCGTCAAGGCCCGGCTCGGTCAGCGCGCGCACATGGAGATCGGCGACATCGCGCACATCGACAAGGCCGAAGCCGATATCGGGGCAACCGGGGAGCGCGCCCGACAGCAATTGTTTCACCAGTTCGATCGAGGCAGAAAAGTCGCTGGTCCAGACCGGGCCGAGCACGGCGGAAGGGTTGATCGAGAGAAACTCCATGCCTGCACCATGCTTGGCCATCCACTCGCGTGCGGCGCGTTCGGCAATGGTCTTGGACTTGACGTAGGCATAGACGTCGGGGCTGTCGATGTTGGTCCAGTCGGCCTCGGTGAAGTGATGCCGGCCCCCGCCGTGGCCATAAGCGATGGCGGCGACCGACGAGGTCTGGATGAAACGCTTAGCGCCTGCGGCCTTGGCAAATCGCAGCGCACGCAGCACGCCCTCGCGCGCCGGGAGGATCAGCTCGTCCTCGTGTCTGGGCGCTTCACTGTTGAACGGCGAGGCAACATGGGCGACATGGCTACACCCGGCCATAGCCTCTGCCCAGCCCGCATCGGCCATGAGATTGGCGGCGAAGAACTTGAGCGTTTCCGCCGTGCCGCCCAGCAGCGGGCGCAAGGCTGCTTCGCGCGGCAGGCTGCGCACGGTGGTGTGCACGCTCCAGCCCTCGGCGAGGAGCTGCCGGATGAGGAAGCCGGCGATATAGCCGCTGCCGCCGGAGACGAAGACTGTTCTGGACATGGCTCAGGGATCCTTCAGAAGCGCAGCATCACGGCCCGCGCCAGCGCAGGCGACGCTGAGTGCACCGCCTGCAGCACTTTGACCATGCCGACATTGGCCTCGTTCGCGCCGCGCTCCATCGCGGCGATGATCTGGCGGGCGCATTCTTCCGGGCTGATTTTTTTGTTGCCGCGCCCGGCGGTCATTTGGGTGTCGACCATCGGCGGTAGCGCTTCGAGAACGTGGACAACGGTGCCCTTCAATTGCCCGCGCAGCGCCTGGGTATAGCTGCGCAGCGCGGCCTTTGTGGCGCAATAGACCGGAGAGCCGGCGCTGGGCGCGATGGCGAGGCCCGAGGTGACATTGACGATCATCGCTTCAGGGCTTGCTGGGGTCCGGGCCCGCAAGGCCGGCATCAGGCGCACGATCAGGCGGATCGGCGCATGGAGATTGAGCCACAGCGCGCGCTCGTCTTGTTCTGGATCGGGCGGTGCAAGGCGAAAATCGTGGTCCACGCCCATGCCCGCGTTGTTGATCAGCACATCGAGCGGGCGGTTGCTGAACGCGCTGACCACGGCCTCGACCCCCTCCGGCCCGGTGAGGTCTGCGGTGATGACCGTGAAGCCCTCGGCCTCTGCTGCTGCAATACGCGCGGGTGTGCGCCCCGTGCTGATCACGCTCGCGCCCTTCTCCCGCAGCTGGCGGGCAAGCCGCAACCCGATGCCATCGGTGCCGCCCGTAAGAAGGATGGTCTTGCCGTTCAGTTGCACGCTGCGCTCCCCTTACCAAAAAAGGGAGACTAGCCTATAAGTTGCAACTTGCAACTTTCACTTCATCAGCACGAGTTCCTCGGCCATCGATGGGTGCAGCGCGACCGTGGCGTCGAAATCGGCCTTGGTGAGCCCGGCCTTTACGGCAATGGCGGCGGCTTGAAGGATTTCAGGCGCATCGGGGCCGATCATGTGCAGCGCCAGCACCTTGTCAGTCGCGGCATCGACGATCATCTTGTAGAGACCGCGTTCGGGCCGGTGGCCGAAGACGTTCTTCATGGGGCGGAAATCCGAGGAATAGACCTTGATTGAGCCGTACTGGCTGCGCGCCTCGCCCTCGGTTGGCCCCACGCCCGCGAGCGGGGGCTGCGAGAACACGGCGCTGGGGATGCAGCTGTAGTCTATGGCAACGTGCTTGCCGCCGAACACGCGGTCGGCAAAGGCCTGGCCTTCGCGGATGGCCACCGGCGTAAGCTGGACGCGGTCAGTCACGTCGCCCACCGCATAGATGCTGGGGCAGCTCGTCTGCGCATGATCGTCGACCACGATTTCGCCGCGCTCGCCCAGCACGATCCCGGCATTCTCCAGGCCGAGCCCGGCGGTGTTGGGATTGCGGCCCGCGGCGACCAGCACCTGGTCGGCGAGCACCGGATCGGGCTGGCCCTTGAGCCAGACTTCGAGGGTGTTGTCCTCCCGCTTCACCACTTTTTCGAACGGGCAATTGAAGCGGTACTGGATGCCGCGCGCCATGGTGATCTGGAGCAGCCGGTCGCGCAGCGCCTGATCATAACCGCGCAGCAGGGTTTCGGAGCGGTTGACCACTGTCACATGGCTGCCGAGCGCGTTGAAGATTCCGGCAAATTCCATGGCGATGTAACCCGCGCCGGAAATGACCACGCGGCGGGGGAGTTGCTCCAGATGGAACACCTCGTTCGAGGTGATGCAATGCTCTGCGCCTGCGAATTCGGGCATGACCGGCCATGCCCCGGTCGCAACGAGAATGACCTTGGCGGTGATCTCGCGCCCTGAGGCAAGGCGCACCGAATTAGGCCCGATGATCACCGCGCGTTCGAGGAAGCGCTCCACGTGGTGGGTCTCGAGGGTCGAGGTGTAGGCCACGTTGAGCCGGTCGACATCGCGCAGCACCGCATCGCGCAAAGTGGGCCAATCGAACGTGGTCTTCTCCACCGTCCAGCCGTAGTTGGCCGCGTCCTGAAGTTCCTCGGCAAAGTGCGAGCCATAGACAAGCAGCTTCTTGGGGACGCAGCCGCGAATCACGCAAGTGCCGCCGACCCGGTATTCCTCCGCCACCGCCACCCGCGCGCCGTGCCCCGCCGCAATCCGCGAGGCGCGCACACCGCCCGAGCCTGCGCCGATGACAAATAGATCGTAGTCGAATTGTGCGTCAGCCATGGCCAGCTCCTGTTTCACGCAGGTCCTATGGAGGATGAGGCCACGGCGCGCCAATGCCATTTCGCCATGATTTCGCCTCCCCGCGTGCATGCATGCGGAACCATTGCCGCTGCCGGGGACTTTAGAGGGGATTGCGGCCGAGCCCTGACCGCGCCCGGAGGATCAGCCATGAAACGCAAAGACGATGAAGTGCACATCAACACCCTAGAAGCGAGCGGCGGCGACAAGGACCGCAGGCTCGGCAAGATGCTCGTGGTCGGCATGGTGCTGGCAATCGGACTGCTCTCGGCGGTGTGGATCTCCGGGGCGCTGCGCTTCGATCAGGCCAACCCGGTGAAGCCGGGAGCGAGTTCGACACCCTGCGACCGCGGCTAGCTAACGCTCGATTCCAGCGGCCGCGAGCAAGGCTTCGGTGCTGGCATCGAAGCGTTCGCCGCCGTT
>CANEVG010000299.1 GCA_947442095.1 Sphingomonadaceae bacterium | reverse complement strand
CGAAGACGGCTTCGTGTTCGACGACGGCACGATCTGGCGCCTTGGCGAACAGCGCTTTCTGCTGACCAGTTCGACCGGCGGTGCGGACCGCATGGCAGGGCACCTCTCCTATGTGCGTAACGCGCTGCGAGCCGACATGCGCTGCTCGGTGGTCAATGTGCAGGAGCATTACGCCGGCATCGCGCTTGCCGGGCCGCATGCCAGCAGCATATTGGTCGCGCTGACGGGAGCGGAAGCGCCGCGCCATATGTCGACCGCGCCGGGCACGATTGCAGGTACGCCGGTGCTGGTGCTGGCGGCGAGCTACAGCGGCGAGCGCGCCTTCGAGATCTATGTCGAAGCGACCCATGCTGCGCCGGTCTGGCAGGCGATTGCCACTGCGGTCTTAGCCGAGGGCGGTGCGCCTTACGGGCTCGAGGCGATGGAATTGCTGCGGATAGAGAAAGGCCACGTGGTCGTCGGCGGCGAAGTCGACGGTCGCACCACGCCGCATGATCTGGGGCTGGGCAAGATGCTCAACAAGGCGGGCGGCTTTATCGGCGCTGCGGGGCTGGAACGCCCTGCGCTCAAGGCCTTGGGGCGCTACAATCTGATCGGGCTGGAATCGCTCGAAGGCCCGATTGCCGAAGGCGCGATGCTCGTGGGCCGGGCCGGGACTACGCCGCAAGGCCATGTCACGGCCGCCGCGCGCCGCATTCTGGAAGGCGGGTCGATCGCGCTGGCGCATCTGGTCGATGGCCACCAGCGCCGCGGCGAGGTGATCACCGCTACATCGCCGACGCGGGGCGTGAAGACCCGGGTGCGCGTGACATCTCCGCATTTTTACGATCCTGCCGGGGAGCGCTATCGTGACTGACGTGACCACGATCACCGCACTGCCCGCCGCGCCGCTCCATGCGGTGGAGATCTGGAGCAATCCCAAGGATGTCGCCGCGCGGGCAGAGCAGGCGCTCGGGTTCGCCTTGCCAGCGATGGGCCGCAGCGCCGCGCATGCCGCGCTCACGCTGATGCGCTTCGAGCCGACCGTGTGGCTCGCCGAGGGGGATGTTTCCGCGCTGACCGAAGTGCTGGGTGAGGACGGCGCGGTGACCGCGATCGGTGGCGGCCTTGTGCGCTTCCGCCTCGCAGGGCCGGGCTGGCGCGATCTGCTCATGGAAGGCGGCGTGTTCGATAGCCGCGCTGCCAGCTTTGGCGTTGGCGCGACCGCCGCAACGACCATCGATCACGTCGGCGTGCGCTTTCATGTCGAAAGTGAAACGGCCTGCATGGCCTATGTTCCGGCAAGCTTTGCTGCGTCCTTGCAGCATTTCTGGGAAGAGGTGCTCCCGCTGCTAGTGTAGCCGCGCGCCCTGCCGCCTGAGTTCGGCCTGCACCGCGCCGATATCCACCGCGGCAAAATCGCGCCCGGTCTTCACTGCAATAGCCGCCGCCACACCCGCGCCCTGGCCTGATACCGCGCAGCACATCATGTTGCGCACCGCTGCATGGCTGACCTTGTCGCCCCCGATGACGCGCCCACAGACAAGGAGATTGGTGATGCCCTTGGGCAGCAGTGAGCGGTAGGGCACGTGGAAATAGCGGCCCGTGGTCGGCAGGATCAGCAGGCCATAGCCATCGATGAATTCGGGGAATATGCCGATGGAATCGTCGAACCGCGCCTCTTTGCGCACATCGTCGCCGGTCATGTTGTAGGCGGCGTCGATCTTGCGCGTGTCGCGGATACCCAGTGTCATGCCGAAATTGCGCAGCTTGGCCTGTTCGCACCCCGGCATGAAGCCCCGAAGCGCGGCGATTGCATGCATGGCATCGGCGCGGCCCTGCATTTCGCCGCGCGTAAGGCTGTCGGGATCGGTCCCGTCGAGATAGTGGTGGACGAGATTGAGGTAGGTGAGGTCGCCCTGATCCGAGACCGTTCCCCATGTGCCCGCAATTGTCGCAAGGTTGGGCGGCAGCAGCCCCGCTGCCAGCGCCTGCCGGAAGGGCTTGCGCAGGAAGGGGGAGAACATCGCGTCCTCTTTGCCGCCGGTCGTAATGTCCCACTCGCCGCCGCCGGACCAGTCGCCATAAGTCTGCGGATCGGCTCTCACCGCATCGATGAAGCGCGTCTTGTTGACACCGCTCATCGAGAACATGACCGAGACCGACATCATCTCGTCCACCGGATGCTTGATCGTGGGCGCGCCGCCCCGATGCGCGAGATCGGCATCGCCCGTGGCGTCGATCACGCGGGCCGCCAGAATGGCCTCGCGCCCCGCCTTGCTCTCCACGATCACGCCGCGGATCGTATCGCCTTCCATGATCGGCGCAACGACAAGGCGGTGGAGCATCGGGATCACGCCGGCCTCTTCCACCAATACGTCTGCCACATGCTTGAACGCCTCGGCATCGAGCGAATGGCTGATCGATTGCGGCTCAGGCATGGCGGCGTCCATGCTAATCGCGCGGTCCTCGAACTCGCGGCCGATGCCTTCGCTGTCGATGGTTTCAGGGTGGCGATACCAGGCAAAGCCCTCCACCCCCACTTGCGTGATGTTCCCGCCAAAGCAGCCATAGCGCTCGACCAGCGTTGTCTTCACACCGGTGCGGGCGGAGGCCAGAGCAGCAGCAAGGCCCCCAGGGCCTGAGCCGACAACCAGCACGTCGGTTTCATGGATCACGTCGATCCGGCGAGCGGGTTCTTCAATGGTGCGGTTCATGGGATGAGAGCATGGCGCGCGGCGCAATGCACCTGCAAGGCGCCTGCGCTGGTTAAGCAAGACTGATCCATGACCCCAGCGGCGATGATGCCAACTACTGGCCCTGCTTGCAGACCTTGCGTCTTCAAACCCTGCGGATGCGCGAGGGATCGGCCTGCGGGGTGTACACGCGGTGGCGGCTTTCCACGCGCCATTCGCTAGAAGCTTTTGCAATGTGAGCCTGACGCTGCAGCCCAAGGCTGAGCCCTTCAAGATCGAGCATGGTCTCGAGTTGCATGCCGAAAGTGTGCCCGCTGAACCACCGCACCAGGCCCTTCACTTCCTGGCCACCCGGCAGAATGATCGTGATGTGCTCGCCGCGCACTGGAGCGGGTCCGCGTGCACTGGCGCCAATGCCGCATTCCGAAAGGTTGCGAATGACAATATCCTGCTCTTTGCCGTCCCGGTGGATCAGCTTCGCACGGATGATACGGGGCTGGCGGGCATTGCGCACGGTCCCGTCAGTTGGGGGAATGGAAGGCATGAACGACATCTGGTGTTCCAAAATCCTGAAGCATCGCGAACGGCGCAGACCGCCTAGATTCGGACCGATATGGATGGAAGCTGGTAAACACTCCGTTATGGATGTCCCCCCGACAAGACACAGCTTGTAGCTTTTTGTGAGAGGAGTGACCAAAAGATGAAGTTGGGGACCAGCCTTGCCAAAAGCGCCGATCGCCCACGCACCGAAACCTGCCACCAGCTTGCGGGTTCAATGCCGCGATCAGGCCGCATCCACCATCACGATCTCGCTGTCCTCGATAGCCGTGGGGGTTACCTCTTCGACATCATGGATGGCCGCGCCAGCCCGGGCGTTTACGGTCACGCCCGCGATGCTGACAGCACCTGTCGCGGGGACCAGATAGGCCTTACGGGTCCGGGCCGGCGCTTAGATTGCGGTCTCGCCGGCGTGCATCGTGGCGCCGATGACCCCGGCATCGGTGCCGATCGGCAGCGCATCACCGCCGTCCTTGTAACCTGAGGCCAGCACCAAGAACTGGCCTGAGCGAAGACCTTTGGGGAACGTTCGGGCGCCCCAGATAGGCGCTTCGCCGCTGCGCGTGGGCATGATCCAGATCTGGAAGATGCCCGTCGTCTCGTTTTCGTGATTGTATTTCGAACGGCGGATGCCCGTGCCCGCGCTCATCACCTGCACATCGCCCGCTTAGGTGCGGCCTTTGTTGCCAAGGCTGTCCTCATGCGTGATCGCGCCTTCGCGGACATGGATGATGATTTCCATATCGCGGTGCGGATGCGCAGGAAAACCAGTGTGCGGGGCGATCGTGCCGTCGTTTCGGCAGGAGCGACCGTGCTGGTGCCCGTTGCCGCGCCCGATCACCCGCTCGGCCGCCTGGTGGAGATCCCGCCTAGTGCTAGGCGCGGGCGATCCGGCGCGCAGTGCGATGGCCGATATCTGAAATCGATGTCTGTCCGGGTTTAGGCCGCGATCCCGCTCGCGAAATCACGCAGCATCTGCTTGGCGATCACTAACTGCATGATCTGCGTGGTGCCTTCATAGATGCGATAGATGCGGGCATCGCGGAAGAAGCGCTCGGCATCATACTCGGCCAGATAGCCCGCGCCGCCGTGGATCTGCACGCAGCGGTCCGCCACGCGCCCGCACATTTCGGAGGCGAACATTTTGAACGCGGCGGCCTCCATAAGCACCTTGCGCCCCGCGTCCGCCTTGGCGATGGCATCGCGCATCATGCATTCGGCAGCGTAGATTTCGGCCTGGCTGTCGGCCAGCATGGCCTGGATCAGCTGGAACTGGGCAATCGGCTCGCCAAAGGCCTTGCGTTCGTTGGCATAGCGGATTGCGGTGTCGAGCATGCGGCGCGCGTAAGCGGTGGCTGCGGCCCCCACCGAAAGCCGCCCGTTGTCGAGGCTCTGCAT
>CANEVG010000298.1 GCA_947442095.1 Sphingomonadaceae bacterium | reverse complement strand
CAGGGTTGTGGCGGAAGCAGGCTAGGCGGCTGGCCTCGCCACAAAGGTCAACGCGTCAGAAGCTCATGCCGACGCTCATCTTGTAGAAGTCGCCGCTGTCTCACTGCCGCCCAGTGAGGAGCCGCCGGTGAACCGCGCATAGAAGCCCTGCGGCAGAGCGAACTGCACATAGCCACCCAGCCATTCATAGGTCTTGCCGCTGTCGCCACCGGCATAGGTGTTGCTGGTATTGTAGAGCAATTCGTAATGCGGCCCGAACGAGACGTTCTTGCTCGCCTTGTAGCCGGCATTCAGCCAGGTGCGCGCGAAATCGAACGCCGCCGGGCCATTGCGCTGGCGCAGCGCCGGGTAATAGCCGCCGTGGTATTCGTCTTCGAACTTGGCGCCGCTATAGTTGACCGTGAGGCTGGGAGCGATGCCATCGGGAAGCGCGCGCCGCGGGTCGCGCCGCCAACGCGCTCACCGCCCGAAAGCAGCGAACCACTGGCGATGCCAAGTTGCGGCTTCACCTTCAGCCTACCTTCGAGCAAGTTGAAATCCAACCCAATGCCGAATTCGGTCCATTGGTCGTCGCCCGTGTTGCCTCATTCCAGCCCGAATGCAGGCTTGGTCCAGAAGGTGCCGTAGAAGGGGACATCCATTGTCTGGGTTACGGGGATCGCGCCGTTGAACGAAGGGTTGAACCCGAAGAAGCTGTCCTGCTTCAGCGGCACGGTGTAGCTCGGCTTGCGCATGGGAGCGCCAGTGCCGCCTCCCGCACTCGAACCGTTCTGCGCCAGGGTATAGCTGTCGCCGTTCGAGCTAATCGGCGTGAAAGAATAGCCCGAACCGAGCTTTGCCGATAGCTCAACCGACGCATCATCAGCTGCGATCTCAGCGACGTCTGCTTCGCCTGCTGCCAAGGCATCCTCCTTCGCCAGCGCCGGCGACGCGAAAAGGGAAACGGCGGTGACCGCAGGCATGGCTGCAGCAAAGAAGCGGATCTTCATCTGGAACGCTCCTTGTTTGAAAGGCTTTGCGTTCCACCTGCGGCCAGCGCGCCGACCCATCTGTTGAAACCCAAAAAGGTTCGGGAATCGTGCCGCAACGGCTGCGCTGCACTAGCGAAGTAATTTTTCCATAGCTTCTCGCAGCTACAAAAAAACATGACTGCAAAGACACGCAATCTTTCAGAGGATCTACAGTCTGGACAGAAAAGCTGCTGGAATGCCGGGGCTCAAATCAGTCGGATATCCAAGGAATTTCCCGATATCCCAGGTGCACGTCGCTGGCTTGCGCGGACCACAGACAGTGTACAATTTGTCACAATACCCGGCTCGCATTTCGCGCCGCAGCGCACTCGACCGGGCCAACCTGCACCTGTGGGCAGGGCTTTACAATACCACCCGGTACTGCACGAACCCAGATCGCTCCGCGACTTTGTCGTAGAGCACCATTGCCTCGGCGTTGCTCTCGTGCGTCAGCCAGTAGAGCCGCGAGCAACCTGCCGCCTCGGCCTCGGCTCGCACATGCGCGATAAGCGCGCGGCCGACCCCGCCGCCGCGCAAGTCGGGATCGACGTAGAGATCCTGCAAGTAGCAGTAGCGCCCTTCGGTCCACGTCGAGCGGTGAAATATCCAGTGAACCAGACCCACCGCGCGGGCACTCCGCCACGCCAGCATGGCCGCCATCGGTTCCGCCGGGTCATGGAGCCGTGCCCAGGTCAGATCGCTGACCGGGCCCGGAATTGCCACTTTGTAGAAGCGCTGGTAACCTTGCCACAGCCGGTCCCACGCCGCACGGTCCATGGCGCCGGGGGGCCTAAGTGCAAGGTCCATAGCCGGAATGCCGTCAGGCCGAAACGATCACGGCCTTCTGGATTGCACCAGGCGTGCGCGGCGGCTCGCCCTTGGGCAGGGCATCCACGTGTTCCATGCCGCTCTCGACTACGCCCCACACGGTGTACTGCTTGTCGAGAAAACGGGCATCATCGAAGCAGATAAAAAACTGGCTGTTGGCCGAATTGGGCGCACTCGTGCGCGCCATCGAGCACACGCCGCGCACATGCGGCTCAGCGTTGAACTCGGCCTTGAGATCAGGCTTGCTCGAACCCCCCATGCCGGTGCCCTGCGGGCAGCCGCCCTGCGCCATGAACCCGGGAATCACGCGGTGGAACTTCACGCCGTCGTAGAAGCCCTCGCCGACCAGTTCCTTGATCCGTTCGACATGGCCGGGCGCCAGATCGGACCGCAGGCCTATCACCACATCGCCGCCCTCAAGCGTCAGCACCAGTTTCTCGTCAGCCATGGTATCTATTCCTTATCTATTTGCCGGAAGCATATAAGGCTTTGACGAACAAAGTCGACCGCCTGACGCCATCTCGGTTGCTTTTGCGCGGCACGCGCGTATCCCCCGGCCATGGCGCGCGATGAAGACCGGCTTACCTCAGTTCTGGCGGATGGCGGCTCCGTATTGACGGAGACTGTGCCGGCCATCGAACCTGCGCGCAACGCCGAAAGCCTTGACGACGAATACAACACCCTGCGGCCGAGCTTCATCCGCCGCGTGACCGAAGCGCTCGACGCCGAGGATCAGGAGACCGTTTATAACCTCGTCGAGCCGCTGCACCCGGCCGACATCGCCGACTTGTTCGAGCTGATCGGCCACGATTACCGCGCCGATCTTGCCCGTGCGATCAACGACCTGCTCGGCAGCGAGGTGATCGCAGAGCTCAACGACTATGTCCGCGACGATCTTGTCGAGGAACTCGAGCCCGACGAGGTCGCCGAACTCGCCGGCGACATGGAGACCGACGACGCGGTCGCGCTGCTGCAGGACCTCGACGAGGAGGACCAGCAGGCCGTCCTCGCCGAAATGGAGCCCGAGGACCGTGCCGCGATCGAAAGCGCGCTGGCCTATCCGGAAGATTCCGCCGGCCGCATGATGAGCCGCGACGTGATCGCAGTGCCCGAACACCTCACGGTGGGCGATCTGATCGACTACTTGCGTGAGGATCAGGAGCTAGCGACCGAGTTCTGGGAAGTGTTCATCGTTGATCACAAGCACCACCCGGTCGGCACTTGCGCGCTGGCGTGGATCCTGCGCACGCCTCGCAGCATCGCGCTTTCGGATGTGATGAAGCGCGATCAGACGCTGATTCCGGTCACGATGGATCAGGAAGAAGTCGCGCTGCGCTTCCAAAAATACGCGCTGATTTCCGCCGCCGTGGTGGATGAAAGCGGGCGGCTCGTCGGCCAGATCACCGTCGACGACGTGGTCCACATCATTCAGGAAGAGGCGAGCGAGGACATCCTGCGTCTCTCCGGCGCGGGCGACGGCGACATCAACGAGCCGATCCTGATGACCGTCCGCACGAGGCTTTCGTGGCTCGTGGTCAATCTCGGCACCGCCATTCTCGCTTCCTCGGTGGTGGGGATGTTCCAGGGCGCGATTGCCAAGCTGGCGCTGCTGGCGGTACTTATGCCGATCGTCTCGGGCATGGGCGGCAATGCCGGCACGCAGACGCTGGCGGTGATCGTGCGCGCCATCGCGACCAACCAGCTGACTAGTTCGAACACCGGCCGCATGATCCTGCGAGAGTTTCGCATCGCACTCGCAAACGGACTCACGCTCGGCACGCTGATCGGCACCGGCACCGCGCTGCTGTTTCAGAACCCGCTGCTCGGCGCGGTGATCGGTGCGGCGATGGTGATCAACAACCTGATCGCAGGCCTCGCCGGGATCATGGTGCCCGTCACGCTCGACCGGCTCAAGATCGACCCCGCCGTCTCCTCCGCCGTGTTTGTGACGATGGCGACCGACGTGATGGGCTTCTTCTCGTTCCTCGGCCTTGCGGTGCTGAGCGGGCTGGCCAGGTAAGGCCCGCCCCAACGGGCCGCTCGACTCTGCGCGGGGCACGGGCCTACACGCTCAGGCATGCCCCAACCGGAAAGTCCCCCATGCCGCTCAGCATGACCAAAGTCGCCTTCGGAGCATCCTCGTTCGAGGACCTCCACGGCTGGTTCAAGACCCGCCGGGATCAGGCGCGCCTCACCACCCGCTATCTGCCCAAGCGCCACGAAGAGATGATCGGCGGCTCGGTCTACTGGATCCTCAAGCACCAACTCATCGCGCGCAGCGAAATCCTTGCCTTCGAGGAATCGGCAGACGGCCGCACCGAAATCGTGATCTCGACCAAGCTGATCGACGTACACCCGAAGGCCAAACGCGCGCACCAGGGCTGGCGCTATCTGGAAGAGCCCGAAGCCCCCGCCGATCTGGCCGACGGGGAGAGCGCGGCCATGCTGCCGCCTTCGATGGCGGGCGAACTAGCGAAGCTGGGGCTGGTTTAGAACCCTTTTGCGGGCGTTACCAAAGGCGCTTCACCGCGAACCCGCCGAACAACGCTTTGTTCGATACCAGCACCATGTCCTCGGCGGGGGCTTGGTCGATCAGCTGGCGATCGAACGGGTCCTTGTGGGCAATGTTCATGTCCCCGGCGAGCCGGGCATGATGGACGCTGAGCGCTAGCCCGGATATCTCAAAGCGTTAGGTGCATCGGGGCTCCAGATATGATAATACTCTTTTGCAACAGAGAGATAGTCATACGCGGAGGTGTTCCCCGATGCCGACAGAGTGTAGCGCAAAGACAT
>CANEVG010000297.1 GCA_947442095.1 Sphingomonadaceae bacterium | reverse complement strand
GAAATCGCACCTGAAGCAATGATAAGTCAATTGACGCCTGCGCCCATGTCCTCTAAATCCCCGCTTCCGTTGCCCAGATGGCGGAATTGGTAGACGCACTGCTTTCAGGTAGCAGCGCCGCGAGGCGTGGAGGTTCGAGTCCTCTTCTGGGCACCATTTCAGACATGTCAGAGTACAAATCGTCTGAGTTACTGAAAAGTTTGAACGCAAACCATGGTTTGAAGGTTCGAGAGCCTTCAGCGAGCTAGCATTGATGCTTGGACTTCCGAAATTGCGTTTCGGTTTCAAGCCAACCGAGCAGTCGTTGACCATGCGATGGCTTTGCAACCAGAAACAAAAACATCCACGCGGAGTGGCTCGGAAAGTTGCGGCGTCCGGGACTCGGATCCGATCAAGAGGGGCCCGATCCTGACGAAGCAATGCGGCCAACTTTACAAAGTGGACAACGCGCCATTTAGATACTTCCATTCCGCTATGGAGGGCGATTTTGATCCCCGAACCTGACACGATTCTCCCCGGTCTTATGCAGCCTGCGCCGCTGCAGATCATCGACATCCTCAAGTTCGCCGCGACTGCGCATGGCGGCGTGGAGGTTGTCTCGCGCCTGATCGAGGAGCCGATTGTGCGTTCGTCGTATGGGAATGAACTAAGACGGGTCGAGCGTGCCGCCGCGGCGCTGGTGCGTCTCGGTGCAAAAGCGGGAGACCGCATTGCCTCGCTCGCCTGGAACACGCACCGGCATTTCGAGCTCTTCTATGCCGTGACCGGTCTCGGCGCGGTATTGAACACCTTGAACCCGCGACTCTTCGACGAGCAGATTGTCTTCATTGTGAACCATGCCGAGCCGGAGATCCTGCTATTCGACAAGACCTTCCTGCCGCTTGTCGAGCGGCTCGCGCCCCAGATGAAGACAGTGAAGACCTTCGTCATGCTAAGCGACCAGACTGTTCATGCGTCCGGTGAGGTCGGGGCGCTCTGCTACGAGACGATCCTCGCGGCGGAAACCGAGGGATTTGCATGGCCGGTGATCGACGAGAATGCCGGCGCATTCCTCTGTTACACTTCCGGCACAACAGGCGACCCCAAAGGCGTCGTCTATTCCCATCGCGGCGTGGTGCTCCATGCCATGGCCTCGGGCCTTAACAGCGCTTTCGGGTTCACCGCTTTCGATGTTGTGATGCCCTGCTCGTCGCTGTTTCATGCCACGGCCTGGGGCCTTCCGTTTGCGGCGCCGATCAATGGCTGCAAGCTGGTGCTGCCTTGCGAGCTGATGGACGGCGCAAGCCTGCAAGAGCTGATCGTGTCGGAAGGCGTGACCTTCTCGGGCGGCGTACCGACGATCTGGACCATGTATCTCGAACATCTCGAGCGCACCGGCCAGACGCCCGGCGAGCTGAAGCGGCTTGTCATCGGTGGCTCGGCCGTTCCGCGCGCCATGGCGGAGAAGTTTAAAACCCGGCACGGCGTCCAGGTGCTGCAGATCTGGGGCATGACGGAGACAGCGCCCCTTGGTGTGATCGCAACCCCGACGCCGGCCCTGGCCGCGCTGGGAGAGGACGCCATCGATGAGGCGATCTGGACACGCCAGGGCCGCCTGCAGTTCGGCATCGAGCTGCGGGTCGTCGATGAGACTGGCACGGATGTGCCTCGCGATGGGGAGAGTTCCGGCGCACTGCTCGTGCGCGGGCCCTGGACGATCCAGCGCTACTTCCGTGCGCCGGCTGATGCGGTCAATGACGAGGGCTGGTTTGATACCGGAGACATCGCCACGCTCGACCAGTTCGGCTTCATGCGGATCACCGACCGCAAGAAGGATGTGATCAAATCCGGCGGCGAATGGATCAGCTCGATTGATCTGGAGAATATCGCCGTCGCCTATCCTGGCGTGAAGATCGCGGCCGTCGTAGGGATCGCGCATCCGAAGTGGGAAGAGCGGCCACTTCTCGTGCTGGAACTGCACCCGGAAGCGAAGGTCGCCGCTGCAGATGTTTTAAGCCACATGGCGGCGCAGATCGCGAAATGGCAGCTGCCAGACGAGATCGTCTTCGACACGGTCCCCCTGACGGCCACCGGCAAGATCGACAAGAAGGCACTCAGGAGTAAGTTTGCAAACAAGTATTGTTGATATCGTTTTACGGTCCGGATCATCGTCAGGCTGGGCTTCGGCAGGATAGTCGAAGAAAGGCCGCTTCAGGCCTGATGTCGCAGCTCTCTTGTAGCCTTTCCGGTAAGGTTTCGGACATCGCAACGACGGCCTGCTTAAGATAACTACTGTACCTACTGGTGATTAAATGGGCCCGCGTGAGATCGCACGACCTATCATCAGGAGACAAAAGGCGGCGTTAGCGCATGCCGCGGGCACAGAGTTTGACGTGATTTCCCTGTTGAGCCAGTGGTTCCGCGACAAGGTCGCGCGCTGACCTAGGAAGACTGAAGAGCTTCGGGGTTCCTGCTATGATGTCGATGAAACACCCGACCATACAAACAAGCAGGAAATTGAGGTTCAACAGGCGTGCGCAGGATGTCGTTACAGAATTAAGACCGATTGCTAGTAGCCCTTTGAAAACGGGTGGATTCCAACTTGAGTGGCGAAATGCTGTCTTTCAAACAATTCTGGGGCCTCTGCTTGGAGGGCAGAGGAAGTACAACAAACTTGAACGTGTCCGCTGTCTAGGTACGATCGCGCGGAGCCCTGGGACCCTTAATTTTCAGGGGCAAGGGTGAGGGCAGACCCAGCACCCGTTTAAAACTCTCGTGACTTGATCGTGGCACATTCACCCCGTCATCGGGTCAATTTTGAATGCCCTGTTACAAGGACCGCTTCCCAGAAGAAAACAACCATCTGTCTATTAAATACCGACAGTGGATAACGCCCCAATATAAAACTGACGTACATCTCATTTTAGATTGCACTTCTCAGTTTGGATGCTATTGTTGGGCACGAATCAAGCTGCGTAGGGTGGGAAGCAAATCGGATGGCCAATGTAGCGATCACCAAAGTGGGCGATGTGCTATACCCGCGCCTTCAAGTGCCAGATCTAGATACAATGGAATCCTTCCTCCTAGATTTCGGCCTGGTGCGCGCACATCGCACGGACGACAAATTGTACATGCGCTGCACCGGTTCGGCAGCATATGTGCATGTCATCAGCGTTGGCGAACCCCGGTTTCTGGGCTTTGCGCTTGAAGTGAGCAGCCAGGAAGACCTTGAGCGGCTGGCTTCCAGCGAGGGTTTCACGCCGATTGAAGCGCGGGCAGAGCCTGATGGTGGTTGGCGCACCACCACGCGCGATCTGGACGGAAACCTGGTTGAAGCGGTGTTTGGGCAAGAGATCGCCGCACCCCTAAAAAGCGCCGCACCACGCAAGCTCAATATGGGCGACCGGTTCGACCGCATCGGCGAGCTGCAAAGGATCGAGCCCGGGCCGAGCCGGGTCAAGCGGTTCGGCCATCTGGCGCTCAACGTTGCTGATCCGGCGGCTTCCCTTGACTGGTACAACACACGTTTCGGCCTGATCGCTTCAGACCGGATCAACCTTGCCTCGGGTATGCCTGCTGCAATCTTCTCCCGCTGTGACCGCGGTGCCGACCCGGCCGACCACCATACGATCCTGTTCGCATCAAACATGGGAGCCGGAGGCGTGTCCGGTCTCAACCACCTGTCATGGGAAGTGTGCGACTTGGACGATGTCCACGCCGGAAGCGAACATCTGGCCGCCAAGAACCGGTCGCACGAATGGGGTATCGGCCGTCACCTGCTGGGCAGCCAGATTTTCGATTATTGGCGCGACCCCTGGGGCCATATCCACGAACACTGGACCGATGGCGACCAGCTAGATGCCAGCGTTCCAGCCGGACTTCACCCTATTGGCATATCCCAAATCAGCCAGTGGGGACCGGGCATGCCTAGAACCTTCGGGCGAACCATTTCCCCACAAGCATGATTAGTCCTGAGAGTAGAGCCATGAAAGAAATAGACGTGCCCGTGCTGGTGATTGGAGCTGGACCAATCGGTCTGCTGGCTGGACACATGTTCGAACAGCGCGGCATCAAGACGCTGATCGCAGAACGCTATCAGGGGCGGCTCGATGCGCCCAAAGCGCATGCACTTAATTCGAGGACACTGGAAATTTGCCACGCCGCTGGCCTGTCGATGGATGCGATCCACGCCAAGGCGACGCGGTCGGACGAAGGGGCATTTGTCCGTTTCATGACAAGTATTACCGGCGAAGAGCTTGGCGCGATCCCCTATGAGCGGCAGGACGATGGCGTGCGTGCGCTGACGCCCTGGCCGCTGATCAACGTTGCTCAGCCCGATTTCGAAGCCGTTGCCGAAGCGGGACTGGCGGGGGCGGCGCATGTCGAGCTGCGCCGCGGCCTTGAATGGCTGGATTATGAAGAAACTGCCGATGCCATCATTTCCCGGCTGCACAATCATGCGACAGGTGAGGACATAAAGGTCCGTAGCACTTATCTTATCGCCGCCGATGGCGCGGGCAGCCATGTACGCGAGGCAGCGGGCATCGAGCTTGAGGGCATGGCCAACCTTGCCCATAACGTCATGATCCACTTCGAGGCCGATCTGCGCGCACTGGTGGCGGACCGGCCTGCGATCCTTTATTTCATCTTCGG
>CANEVG010000296.1 GCA_947442095.1 Sphingomonadaceae bacterium | reverse complement strand
GCCTATGACCGCGCAGTGGCCGCGCTGGATGCCGGCGCGGGTAACCTGGTTCTGGCAGACTTTGCCAAGCGTCTGATTGCAGGCGAAACCCCGCTCAGGGTGTAGCGGGAGTTGCGCGGGATCACCCAGGCCGAACTGGCGCAAACAGCCGGCGTGGGGCGCGTGCAGATCGTAAACATGGAAAAGGGCGCACGCGGCGGTTCCATAGCGACGATGAAAAAGCTGGCCGATGCGCTGGGTGTCACGATTGACGATCTCGTCTGAAGATTAGCCGGCCCGCATTCGCTTGCGCAGCGCCAGCGCATAGATCACCAGCGCCACCCCGGCGAAGAGGAACCATTGCACAGCATAGGCGAGGTGGTTGTTGGGAATGTCAGCCGGATCGGGCCGTGCATTGGCCTCAAGGCCCGCAAGCGGCGGATCGGCGATGATATCGAACTTGCCTTTCGGCTGCGCGAGCAACACCCCGGCCACCTCGCCGCCCGGCCATTGCGCCGGCTCTGGCGAGCGCGACCAGCCCAGCACGACGCGCGCGCTCAGCCCGCTCGCGGTGCGGCATTCGGCGACGTGCGCGATGCCGGGTTCGCCCTTGGCATTGCGGCCGGATTTGGCCGAGACCGCGCCGTTCCCGGTGCAGCGGGTCACCACCCGGCTAAACGAGAGTGGTTCGCCATTGGCAGAGGGCCAGCGCTGCGCGGTCTGATCCTGCCCGGCGGCCGCGTAACGGGCGAGGAGGCTCTCTTTCAGCGCCTTGCGCTGCAATTGCCACACGCCAAGACCGATCATGATCGCAACCGCCATCAGCACGATAACTGTCGGCACCACCGGAATGCGCTTCATCTCAGAACTCCAGCAGCTCGCAGCCGCGTGATCAGCTCGGCCGCCTTGGCAAAGCGCAGCGCGGCAATCACCGTCAGCGGCACCAGCACCACCAGCGCGAGAAACAGCAGCCAGAGCGGCGGACGCAGCGCTTCATCGAGCGCCAGCACACCCGCCATTAGCAAGGCGGTGACAGGAAACAGCACGAGATACAGCCTGCGCCCCTTCGGCTCGTGCTCGCCAAAGGCCAGTCCGCACGCCCGGCAGCTTGGCGCAAAAACGGCAGGCGCAGCCCACAAGGTTGGCGCCGTGCAGCGAGGGCACCATGCGAAAAGGGCAGCGCGGATGAGACCGCCCTGCCCTTTCGACTTCTGGCCAAAGCCGCTGGTCATAGAGACCCGATCACTCGATCGGCGCACCCCAGCCGCCCCACACGTAGATGGCGACGAAGAGGAACAACCACACAACGTCGACGAAGTGCCAATACCACGCCGCCGCTTCGAAGCCGAAGTGCTGGCGGGGGGTGAAGTGGCCCTTGTAGACGCGTGCCTGGCACACTGCGAGGAAGATGGTGCCGATGATCACGTGGAAGCCATGAAAGCCGGTCGCCATGTAGAACGCCGAACCGTAGGTGTTCTCACCGAAGGGGAACGGCGCGTGCATGTATTCGTAGGCCTGGATCCCGGAAAACAGCAGGCCGAGCAGAATGGTCGCCCACAGACCCTGCTTGAGGCCCTCCCGGTTGCCGTGGATCAGTTCGTGGTGCGCCCAGGTCAGCGTGGTGCCCGAGCACAGCAAGATCAGCGTGTTGAGCAGCGGCAGATCGAACGGGTCCATCACCGCCTCGATGCCCTTGGGCGGCCACGTGCCGCCGATCACCTCGACCAGATCGGTGGGGAACAGCGAGAAATCGAAGAAAGCCCAGAACCACCCGACAAAGAACATCACTTCCGAGGCAATGAACAGGATCATCCCGTAGCGCTGGTGCAACTGCACAACCGGCGTGTGATCACCGGCATGCGCTTCGTTGATCACATTGCGCCACCAGGCGAAAAAGGTCAGCGCGACGCCGAGGAAGCCAAGCATGAGCACGGCCTTGCCGCCCGCCATGGCGTGCATGGAAAGCACGCCACCCGTGGTCATCGTCAGCGCCGAAAAAGCCCCGATAATCGGCCAGATATCGGGCGGCAGAATATGGTAGTCGTGGTTCTTGGTGCCGGCCATGATCGTCTAATTCCCCCGTGTCATACGGATGCCAAGTCTGGATTCAGGCCTTCCTGCAACAGGATAGCCCGGTTAAAGCTGCCAAGCCTTTATCGAGCCCGCACGGCGCGGTCCAGAGGCTTTGCAAGAGCTTTTGTTGCTAGTTTGGCGTTAGCCGCAGCCGCACTCCCGGCATCTTCCATGAAGGTGTAGGACAGCGTGATTTCCGGCACGTCGCGCGCGTTGGGATCATCGAGGATCGCGGGATCGACGTAGTAGATCACCGGCATGCGCACTTCCTCACCCGGCTCCAGCCGCTGCTCGTTGAAGCAGAAGCACTGGATCTTGTTAAAATAGGCGCCGGTCTGTTCGGGCGTCACGTTGAACAGGGCGCGGCCAATAATCGGCCGATCCGAGGTGTTCTTTGCGATGAAGAACGCCATTTTGCGCTCGCCGATATGGCCGTCTTGCGTCACGGTTTCGGGCCGGAACTGCCACGGCATGCCGCTGGCGACATTGCCATCGAAGCGTACGGTGATCGGCCGCCCGGTTGACTTGACGCCCGCCGCCTGCGCGGACGAAGACCGCTGCGTGGTGCCGTTGAAGCCGGTCGCTGCGCAGAACATGCGGTAAAGCGGGACCGATGCAAAGCCGAGGCTGAGCATCGACAACGCCCCGACCGCCGCAATCGTTGCAACCTTGCGGTTGCTGCGCGAAGCCTGATCGAGCACCATGGCCATCAGTTGTGCATCTCCGGGACGGTGATCTTCACGATGGTGATCGCAAAGAACAGGATCGCAAGGAAGCCCAGTGCCAGCCCCATCATGCGATTGCGGCCATTCTGGCGAGCACGAATCTCAGCAGTCTCCTCGGGCGTCAGGGGCCGGATGGGGGGAGTTTCGGTCATGCTTGCCAGCCAAAAATCGTCGCGTACCGGTCAACGACCAACATTGCGAACAGAATGAATAGATAGAAGATGGAGTAGGCGAAGAGGCGCTTCTCCGGCTTCATGCCGTCGCCCGATAAACTGGTGCGCAGACCCACCTTGATCGACAGCCATAGGAACACGCTGCCAAGCACAAAAGCAGCGAGACCATAAATCCACCCGGTGGCGCCAATGAACCACGGTGTCATCGAAAGCGGCAGCAGCGCGGCGGCGTAAGCCAGTATCTGCCAGCGAGTAGACTTTTCGCCCGCCACAACCGGCATCATTGGAATACCAGCCTTGGAATAATCGATCTGCACGAACAGCGCGAGGGCCCAGAAGTGTGGCGGCGTCCACATGAAGATGATCAGGAACAGCAGCACCGGCATCAGGGTGATATCGCCCGTCACCGCAATCCAGCCGATCAGTGGCGGAAAGGCCCCGGCCCCGCCGCCAATCACGATGTTCTGCGGCGTGCGCGGCTTCAGCCACACGGTGTAGATCCACGAATAGTAGAAGATCGAGAAGGCAAGTATGCCGGCTGCCAGCCAACCGATCGCAATTCCCATGACCATGACCGAGCCGCCCGAGAGCGCGAAGCCGAAGTCCCGCGCTGACTCGCGTTCCATGCGCCCGCCGGGAAGCGGACGGCGCGCGGTGCGCTTCATCACGGCATCAATATCGGCTTCCCACCACTGGTTGAGCGCCGCCGCACCGCCAGCGCCAACCGCAATGCACAGGATCGCGGTGAAGCCCAGCACCGGGTGAATCGAACCGGGAGCCGCCAGCATGCCGCAGACCGCCGTGAAGATCACAAGCCGCATGACGCCGGGCTTGGTCAGCGCAAAGAAGTCGCGCCAATCGGTCGGCATGGCAAGACCTTGGGGGGTGAGGGCCTGGGGGGGCAGGGCTTCGGGTTGCACTGGGGTCATGATCGGCGGCCTATAGGACCAGCGCGGGCGGAGGGAAAGCGAAACGGCGCGCACCAAAGGGGCAAAGGATGTTTCAGGGCTAAACACCTCAAACACAAAGGGCCCCGGATCGCTCCGGAGCCCCTGTGTCTACTCAAACCGCATCCGATCAGTGCGCGTGCGCATCGTCGATCACAGGGAGCGTTTCGAACTGGTGGAACGGCGGGGGGCTCGAAAGCGTCCATTCGAGCGTGGTCGCGCCTTCACCCCAGTAGTTGCCGACGGCCTTCTTTCCGGCGACAAGCGAGTAGGCGATGTTGACGAAGAAGATCAGCATCGAGAACGCCATCACTGAGTAGCCGTAGCTGGCGATCGTGTTCCAGTACTCGTAAGCCGGAGCGTAGTCCGGATAGCGGCGCGGCATGCCCTGCACCCCAAGGAAGTGCATCGGGAAAAAGATCATGTTCACGCCAGCAAAGAAGATCCAGAAGTGGATGTGGCTCAGCAGTTCGCTGTGCATCCGGCCGCTCATTTTCGGGAACCAGTAGTAGAAGCCCGCAAACAGCGAGGTCACCGCACCCAGTGACAGCACGTAGTGGAAGTGCGCCACGACGTAATAGGTGTCCTGGAGGTTGTCGTCGATACCGCCGTTGGCCAGAACCACGCCGGTCACCCCGCCAAGGGTGAAGAGGAAGATAAAGCCGATCGACCATATGAGCGGCGACTTGAACTCAAGGCTGCCGCCCCACATCGTCGCGATCCACGAGAAGATCTTGATGCCGGTGGGCACCGCGATGACCATGGT
>CANEVG010000295.1 GCA_947442095.1 Sphingomonadaceae bacterium | reverse complement strand
GGCCTTCGAGCAGCGCGGGAATGGCCTGACGCTGGATCGGGGTGGGGTCGGTATAACCCTTGGTGGCAAGCGCGTGGAGAATCGGCTCGGCAAGGCCAAGGTCGCTGAAATAAGACATAGGAATCCTGTATAATTGAGGCGCGTCAAGCGGCTGGCGCGCAGCAGGGGTCGATCATGCGACCCATGCGTGAATGGGGGGAGCGGGTGGAGCGCAGCCGTCCGACCGGGGCGGAATGTGCCTGTCTCGGCACACCTCACGCTAGCCCGGGCCTGCGGCGGGAAACCCCGCTCGCCGGTCTTGCTATGCGGGCCCTTAAGCGCAATTGCGCAAATAAGCAAGGAAATTGCGCGGATGGCTTGCGCTCTTCCCAAATGCGGCCGGGTGCCTCTATGCACAAGGCCATGCAACTTCGACCGATTCCCGTGCTTGCAGCTGCCGCCCTGCTGTTGCTTCCCGCCAACGCGCTGGCTGCGCCTGCTGCGCCCAAGCTCTCCGCTGCAGACCGTGTGATGGTGAACGCGGTTGATGCCGCTAAGGCGCGCGATCTCGCGCTGCTGGAAAAGCTGGTCAATCAGAACTCCGGCTCGCGCAACATGGCAGGGGTCAAGGCCGTTGCCGATCTGGTCCGCCCGGAATTCGAAGCACTGGGCTTCACCGTCCGCTGGCTGCCGATGAAACACACCGGCCGCGCCGGGCACCTCGTCGCCACACTTGTGGGCAATCGCGGGGCCAAACGCCTGCTGCTGATCGGCCACCTCGATACGGTGTTCGAGCCGGATTCGCCGTTCCAGACGTTTGCGCGCAAGGGCGATATGGCAACCGGTCCCGGCGTGGCGGACAACAAGGGCGGCGTGGTTGCCATGCTGGCTGCGCTGCGCGCGATGGCGGCGGCAGGCACTCTCGAGGGCGCGAACGTGGTTGCCTATCTTACAGGCGACGAGGAAGACGCGGGCGAACCGCAGCATGCCGCACGCGCCGATCTCGTGGCAATGGGCAAAGCGGCTGATGTGGCGCTCGATTTCGAAGGCCTTGCGCGGGATGCGGACGCTGCAGGCAAGCGTGTCGACATGGGCTCTATCGCGCGGCGCTCGGCGCAAAGCTGGACGATCGAGGTCACCGCCGATTCGGGCCATTCCAGCGGCGTGTTCGGCGCGGACGGCGACGGCGCGATCTATGCGCTGTCGCGCATGATTGCGGCAATCCGCGCGGAAGCGCCCGAACCCAATCTCACGCTCAATGTCGGCATGATCGCGGGCGGCGCGGAAGCGGCCCTCGCGGCGGATCGGGCGCATGTTTCGGCCAGTGGCAAGACCAATATCATCCCGGCCAAGGCGATTGCGCGCGGTGATCTGCGCACGCTTTCGCCCGGACAGAACGCCCTTGCGCAGCAGCGCATGGCGGCAATCGTCGCGCGCGCCTATCCCGGTGCGAAGGCGGTTATCCGGTTCGAGGACGGCTACCCGCCGATGGCACCGACCGAGGCTAACCGCGTGCTGCTCGACCGGCTGAACAGCATCAACGCCGCGTTGGGCCTGCCCGCCATGGCCCCGCTTGATCCGATGAAGCGCGGCGCGGGCGATATCAGCTTCGTTGCCGCTGATCTGCCGGGCCTTGTCGGGCTGGGACCAGCCAGCACCGGCGATCACACCCCGGCGGAAACGGTCGATCTGCCCAGCCTATGGCTGCAGGCCAAGCGCGCCGCCCTGCTGATGAGCCGTTTGGCGGCGGAAAAGCGGTGATCCAGCATCCGCCAAGTCCCTGCATCAAGACTTGCACGATCGATCCCGTGAGCGCGCTGTGCCGGGGCTGCACGCGCACGATTGACGAGATCATGGCGTGGCCGTCAGCCAGTGCGGCGCAGAAACAGGCCATTCTGGATGCGGTGGGGCAGCGCCTTCACAGCGTCAGCGTCAGGTCAAGATAGCCGTAGACGGTGTTGCCAGTGGGCGGCGCATTGGGCGCATCGCGCAGCACCCCGTGCTTTAGTAACACCGCAGCGCCGGTATCGGCCTGAAGCAACCCGGGCACGACCCAATGCCGCAGCCGGGCATCGATCTGGTGGCCCGCAAACCGGCCCGACGCCCCTGTCGCATCGCGCACGCCGGTGGTCGCGAAAGCATCGCGCGGGTTCTCGAGCCACAGCGCACGGTATGTCAGCATCGCATCGGTGCGCGCAGTTGGTGTCACTTCCATCCGCCACCCCGGCGAAAGAATGTTGGAGCGCTGAACTGCGCCGAACAGACCGGTCGGCCCGAAATCGAAACGCCGTGCGCCAAACAGCGTGTCAAACCGGCCAAACTGCCCTGCCCTGCCGCCGTCACCGCTGGCTCCATCTAGGAGCGCAGTGATATGGGGGTGCCAGCCGCCCTTGAAGGTATAGCCCACTTCGACATGCAGGAACCAGGCTGAGGCTTCGAGATCGGTCAGGTCGCCCGCACTGCTGCTGCGGCGCACCGTGCCGAACTGCCGGGCCGCCTCCAGATCGTGGTCCCAGTTGCCCGGCGCGGGCGGCGCGAACAGGCGCAGGCCCGTGGTCCACAGGCGGCGGTTGCGCGTTGGGCGATCCGCACCATCGCGCTCGGCCAATCGGTAGCCATAGCCTTCCAGCGTTCCGCCCAGCACATGCGGCAGCGTGGCATGCGCGCCGAAAAACTGCACCGCCGTGGTTTCGAGATCCCACTGCACGCGGTTGTCCCGCAGCCCTTTTGCATCATCCGGGCGGCGGATCTGCGGCATGGTCCAGAACGCCTGCATCCGCGCGCCGCCGTGCCTGGTCCATTCCAGATCAATCCCTGTAAACCCGTTGGTGGTCTGGCGAAAGCGATTGCGCGCGACAAGGCGGCGTGAGCCGATGTCCATTGTGAAGCGCCCTACCGTCAGCAGGCCCCTCCCGGCGCCTGCGCCCGTTGCCCAATTGCCAAGTTCGATGCGGGTGTAAGCCTGCACCAATTCAAGGGCGTTCACATCAGACGTGGTGATGCTGGAATTCGCGGCTTCACCATAGGCGCGCGTATCCCACAATTCGCCGCCGAAGCGCACCGGGCCGGCGTCGTATTCTGCCGCCATCGTGCTGCGCACCGAAAACATGGCATCGCTGCGTGCGGCGGTCGGGCGGAATTGCCCCTCAATGCCCTCCATGCGGGTGCGGACTGTGGCGGTGATGCTCAGATCGTCGGGCGCGCCGATGGCACTGGCGATGGGCCCCTGCTTGGCCGCTGCGGGCGCGGATACCATCAGCCAGGCGCTGGCTGCAGCGGCAAGGATCGCTCTTCGGGTCAAAGTCGCTTCCAGTTTCTTGGCGCACGACCTCCCGTTGCCGGGTCGGCTGATCTGTGCTATGCATATTAGAATACAGCTAATCGAAGGTCCGTCTAGTCACCGCTTGCGCAGACCGGGTGGACCGCGCTTGCTCCCATCGCAACCGGGGACTAGGCGCCTAGCCCTTCCGGGCCAAGAATGCACTGCCCAGTCCGGCTGCGGAACCCCTTGATGATTGAAGCGATCGCCATCTCCACCGCCATTGTCGCACTCGCCGAGATTGGCGACAAGACGCAGCTTCTTGCCATCGTCCTTGCCGCGCGGTTCAAGCGGCCCTGGCCGATCATTGGCGGCATTCTCGTTGCCACGCTTGCCAACCACTTCCTTGCCGCGCTGGCGGGCTCGGCCGCTGCGGGATGGTTCGATGGGCCGGCCTTCCGCTATGCCGTTGCCATCGGCTTCCTCGCCATGGCAGCGTGGACACTGGTGCCGGACAAGCTTGATGATGACGAGGCCCCTGCGCCGGCCCGCTTCGGCGCCTTCCTCACGACGGTGGCGGCGTTCTTCCTTGTTGAGATGGGCGACAAGACGCAGATTGCCACCATTGCGCTTGGGGCGCGGTTTCACGATGCGCTGGCGGTGACCATCGGAACCACGCTGGGCATGATGCTAGCCAATGTGCCTGCCGTGCTGCTTGGCGGTGAACTGGTGAAACGCGTGCCGTTGCAAACGGTGCGGATCGTCGCGGCCCTGTTGTTCGCGGCGCTTGGCATCTGGCTCCTGCTCGCTACTGCCGGTGTCGTTTAGGTCTCTTGGCCCCACCCGGCGCACAGAGGATCGGCGCCGACGACGAGCCGCCGCAATGCCGCCCGGGCCAGCCGCTCAGTCTCGGTCTTGCGACGGGCGGCCGCCAGCGGCAAGCTGGGTGCGGGACGCACGATTTCGGCATCATAACCATCGGCAACGATAACACCGCAAAGGTTTGGCTGAAACGCCGCGCTCTCAAGGCAGGCCCGGTCCAGATGCGGTGCAAGGCCCCAGTAAAACCGGTCGCAATACTCCAGGTAGTCGGGCCATTTAACATCACCGAGCAGATCCGCGCGGCTGACCTTGATCTCCACGATCACGATGCGGCCTTTGGCATCGATCCCCATTAGATCGGCGCGCCGGCCTGAGCGCAAAGGCATTTCCGCAAGGCACCACACGCCATTGCGAGCAAAAAGACGGCTGATGCCGCGCGCCACGGCGAGTGCCTGACGCTCCGAAGGCATAGGTGGTGTCGGCGCGAGGGCTGATTCGGACATCGCATGACGTTAGGAACAAAAACGGAACAATAAAAGCGGACTTTTGCGATCCTGGTCTTTTCAGGTGTTTCTTAAACGCCCAGGGGCGGAATCAGCGCAAGCAGCGCGGCACGGGCAGACTGGAACTCGTGCCAGAGCGCCTGCGCAGGAGCCAGCGTG
>CANEVG010000294.1 GCA_947442095.1 Sphingomonadaceae bacterium | reverse complement strand
TCCCAGTTCCTCAGCCCCCGGTCCAACTTGCGCACCGACCAGTGGGGCGGCAGCCTCGAAAACCGGGCGCGCATGCTCATGGCTGTCGTCGCGCGGGTGCGAGCCGGGGTGGGGCCGGACTTTCCCATCGGCGTGAAGCTCAATTCCGCCGATTTCCAGAAGGGCGGCTTTGCCTTTGAAGAAAGCGTGATTGTCGCGCGCTGGCTGCAGGATGCCGGTGTCGATCTGCTGGAGATTTCCGGCGGCTCCTATGAACAGCCCGCGATGATGGACATCGCGGGCATGCAAGCGCCCGACATGCCCCCGCAAAAGGCCTCTACGGCGGCGCGCGAGGCCTATTTCGTCGATTTCGCCAAGACCATGCGCGCCTCGCTGACCATGCCGCTGATGGTGACGGGCGGTTTCCGCACCCGCCGCGCAATGAACATGGCGCTGTCTCAGGGCGCGGCCGATGTGATCGGGCTCGGCCGCCCGCTTTGTGTCGACACCGCAGGCCCGGCCAAGCTGCTGGCGGGCGCAGACGAACTGGACCGCTGGGAGAGCAAGCTGAAACTCCTGCCGCCTTGGCTCAGTTTCCTCGGCGGGCTCAAAATGATGCGCGCGGTGGAGGGCTTTGCGGTGACGTACTGGTACTACGCCCAGATCGACGCCATCGCGCGCACCGGCAAGGCCAATATCGGCATCGCGCCCTTTTCCGCGCTGCTCAAGATCCAAAACGCCGGCAAGGCCTGGCTCAAGGCGCGCAAGGGCCGATGAAGGAGACCACCATGATCAAGCTCACGTTCTGCCTGCACCGCCTGCCGCACCTCAGCCGCGGCGAGTTTCAGGACTACTGGCTGAATACCCATGGGCCTCTGGTCGCCAGCGTGCGCGAAGACCTGAAGATCCGCCGCTATGTTCAGCTCCATTCGCTGCCCGACACGGAAGGCGCCCCCTTCGCTGTCGCGCGCGGCGCGCCGGAGGCCTATGACGGCGTGGCGCAGCTGTGGTGGGACAGCGTGGAAGACCTTGCCAGCAGCACGCCCGAAGCCGTCCGCGCGGGCGCGCTGCTGCTGGAAGACGAACGCAAGTTCATCGATCTGCCCCGCTCCCCGCTTTGGCTGGGCGAGGAGCACGTGATCTTCGGATAAGCGGCTACTTTCGCTCGAACACCACTTTGCCGCCAAACAGGGTCATCATGCAGCGCATGTCCTTCAGCACCGCTGTCGGGACGGCATAAGGGTTGCGGTCCCACACCGCCACATCGGCCAGCTTGCCCACTTCGAGCGAGCCGGTCTGCTTTTCGAGGAACAGCTGCCGCGCGGCCCAGATCGTGTGGCTCTTCATTGCGGTGTGAATGTCCACCGCTTCCGCCGTGCCGAACGGGGCCTTGCCGAAGCGATCTCCATCCGGCTCGCGCGCCACCGAGGACCACAGGCCGTAGCGCGGCGCATACGGCGTGACCGGATAGTCCGATCCGTCGCTGTAGAGCACGCCGCGCTTCACATACGTCGCATAAGGCATCATTTTCTGGCTGCGCTCCGGGCCCCACCCCGCCGCCAGCGCATCGCCAAGGAACCACAGGAACTCGGCCTGCGCCTCGGGATAGCCCGCATCGTACGTCTTCTGCAGCTCTGCCATCACGTCGATGGCGTGTTCGGTGGGCAAGTTGGCGTGGATCAGGCTGTGGCGCAGGCCCACTTTTGGCGCGGCCTTCAGCGCATCGGCATAGGCATCGACCACTGTATCGATCGCGCGGTCGCCAATGGCATGCGTGCCGATCGGTATCCCGGCTTTGGTGAACAGCGTGACCATGGCGCGGTAGGTTTCGGTTGCCATCATCGGAAAGCCCGTGCCCGGATTGGCGTGCGATGCGTCCGTCTCGAACGGCTTGTACATCCAGGCCGTGCGCCCCGCGCCTGAACCATCAAGGAAAATCTTCACCCCGCAGACATCGAGGTTGCGGCCCTTCATAGCCGCCACTTCCTGCTTGCGCTGGCGGTAGTCGTCCACGGCGGCGCGCGCGGTCATCATGTCGGTCCGCGCCGAAACCAGCGTGCAGGCATGGATCGGCAGCGGCGCGGCCTTCGCGGCGCGGGCGTAGACATCCCAGCCCACCCGGTCGATCCCCGGATCCTTGAAGCCGGTCAACCCTTCGGCGAGAGCCCCCTCGATCAGGTGCTTCAGCCCCTTGTCCCGCGTCGCGGCGTCCACGGGCGGCACAAGCTTGTCGAGCACGTCCTGCGCGCTGTCATAGAGCACACCGTTGAGTGCGCCGCTGGCGTCCTTGTCATAGCGTCCGCCCGCCGGATCGGGCGTGGCCGCCGTGATCCCTGCCAGGACAAGCACCGCGCTGTTGACCAGCGTATAGTGCCCGGTCGTGTTGCCCAGCGCGACCGGATGCCCGGCTGACACCGCATCGAGCTCCGCCAGCGAGGGCGGCCGGTGCTCGGCAATGCGCGATTCGTTCCAGCCCGAGCCTGTGACCCACGCGCCCGGCGGCAGTTCCGCCGCGCGCGCTTTTACCCGCGCGAGGAAATCGGCCACGCTTGAAGCCTCGCCCAGCTGAAGGTTCGCCACTTCGTCGATCCCGCCGCCCAGCGCATGGGCATGGGCGTCGATCATGCCCGGTGTCGCGGTGCGCCCCGCAAGGTCGATCACCTTGGTGCGCTTGCCGATATAGGCCCGAACCGCCTTGTCGCTGCCCAGCGCCACGATGCGCCCGCCCCGGATCGCCATGGCCTGAACCACCCGGTCCTTCGCATCCACGGTCAGGATCGTGCCGTGATGCAGCACCATATCCGCCGCCAGCGGAGCCTTGGCCCCCGCCGATCCCGCCACCAAGGCCAGCGCCAGCGCGCCCGAAACAGCCAACTTTTGCATACCAACGCCCCCCAAAATCAGATCAACTCACGGCAACATGCGCTGCAATTCCTTCTCGCCGTCCATGAACTGATGCTTGAGCGCAGCGCCGACATGCAACGCCCACAGCGCCCACATCGCATAGCCCAAGATCTCGTGCGCCTCGCCAAAGCTGTCGTGCACGCCCTTCTTGGTCGCCTCGTCGAGGCCCATGACGGGCCCGATGCGCGGCCATTCGAACAGGCCGAACCACTGCATCGGGTTCGCGGCAGCATCCTTCCAAGCCGAATCCATGATCCAGCCCGTCAGCGGGATTGCCAGGATCAAGGCATAGAGCGCCCAGTGCGCTGCATGGCTCGCCGTGACTTCCCATGGCTTGTAGCTGGCGGGAAGGGCCGGGGGCCTATGCGTCAGCCGCCAGAGCAGCCGCATGACCGCAAGGCCGAGCACCGTTACCCCGATCGACTTGTGCAGGTTGATCAGCGGCCGCACGTTCTCGTCGCCCGCGGCTTCCCAAATGTTGGGCAGAAGCAGGTTCACGACAATGCCCACCGCGATGATCCAGTGCAAGGCAATCGCGATACCGGTGTATTTCTTGACCATTGATGTTCCTGAGCCTTCTCGCAAAAGTTGCCAATTCTTCCCCTACCTGCCCCTCAAACGCAATAGCGCGTTCAGATTGCGATG
The DNA here is from genome assembly GCA_947442095.1 of Sphingomonadaceae bacterium. Lineage (GTDB taxonomy): Bacteria > Pseudomonadota > Alphaproteobacteria > Sphingomonadales > Sphingomonadaceae > Novosphingobium. The sequence goes on along the minus strand of CANEVG010000294.1, from coordinate 1,199 downwards.
GCTAAGGGCTGGCGATGCCCTCCCTCGAGACGATCCTCCACGCCCAATCCCCGCGCTTCACCCCGCGGCCGATTCCGCTGGTGAGCCGATTGATCTCGATCTTCGCGCCGCTGCTGTTCGTGGTGCTGACGGCGCAGGCCTTCTACCGCAACGGTCTGGGCATGTGGTCGGTGGGGATCGTATATATTCTTTACGACACATCGCTGCTGCTGTTCACCGCGTGGCAGATCCGCAAGCTGGTGGAGGATGTGGCCGCGCCCGCGCCTGCCGGCCCGAGGCCAACGCTTGGGGTCATCGTTGCTGCGCACAACGAGGCCAGCGTTATCCGCCTGACCATCGACCGGCTGCTGGCACAAGCCGAAGAGCCCGAGGCGATCCTGATTGCGGACGATGGCTCCAGTGACGAGACGCCTGCGGCCATGCTGGCGGGCTACGGCCTTGCCGCCCCCGCGCTCGGCGGCCTTGCGGAAACCACCATCGGCCACACCCGCCTGCAATGGCTGCGCCTGCCCCATGGCGGCAAGGCCCGCGCGCTCAACCAGGCACTGCAGCGCAGCCACGCCGATGTCGTGCTTACCGTCGATGCCGATACACTGCTCGAACCGGGCGCGATTGCCGCGATGCGCGGCGCCTTCGTGCGCGATCCCGCGCTGGTGGCCGCGACCGGCGTGCTGGTGCCGATCTGCGGGCCGTCGCTCTCGGGCCGCCTGTTCGAATGGTTCCAGTCCTACGAATATGTGCGCAATTTCCTCTCGCGCGATGCGTGGATGCAATTGAATGGCCTGCTGCTGATCTCGGGCGCGTTCGCCGCGTTCCGGCGCGATGCGGTGCTTGCCGTCGGCGGGTTCGATCCCGATTGCATGGTGGAGGATTACGAGCTGATCCACCGCCTCCACCGCCATAGCCACGACCATGGCCTCGGCTGGCATGTGGCGGTTGTCGGCGGCGCGCTGGCTCGCACCGATGCGCCCGCCAGCATTCGCGGCTTCCTCAAGCAGCGCCAGCGCTGGTTCGGCGGCTTCCTGCAGACGCAGTTCTGGAACCGCGATATGGTGGGGAACGCAGCCTACGGCCTGCTCGGCACGCGGATGCTGCCGGTGAAGGCGCTCGATACCTTGCAGCCGATCTACGGCCTCGGCGCGTTTGCGATCCTGATCTGGCTGGTCGCGACGGGGCGGTTTTATCTGGCGCTCCCGATC
>CANEVG010000293.1 GCA_947442095.1 Sphingomonadaceae bacterium | reverse complement strand
CAAAGTGCCCGCTTGGTTAGTTTCGGGTAACATTTGCCTGCTATGCCGCTTGCAGCATGGACCGACAGCCCCCCCTATTCGCCAGACCGCGCGGCGTCTCGCCGCGCCGTATCGTGATCGTTTCGGCCATGGCAGCGAGCGGATTGCTCCTCTCCGGCTGCGAACAGCAGCGAGTCGCCAAGCTCGAGGAGCGCCTCACCCAAGTCGAGGCCAAGGCCGATTCCGCCGAAAAGCGGGCCAAGTCCGCCGAAGCGCTGGCATCGCAGACCCAGCCCATCGTGCAGGCTGAACCTGCGCCGCCAACCGATCTCGATGCAAGCGCGGATGACGCCTACGAGCCGGTCAACGAAGGCGATGGCCCCGGCGAGCCGCCGCCGATGGCAGATAACGGTAAGGGCTGATACGCGCGCGGCATGACCGGCGCTCTACTCTTACGCTCCACTCTTGCGCCCCACTCTTGCGCCAAGGCTTCCGCGCTTTATCAGGGTGGCACTAACACCCGGCGGAGCGCTCCCGATGTCCGAGACCATTTTCGTCCTCAACGGTCCCAATCTCAATCTGCTCGGCACGCGCGAGCCAGACATCTATGGCTCGGCCACCCTCGATGACATTGCCGGGATGCTGGAAGACCGCGCGCGTGAACTGGGCCTCGAGATCGATCTGCGCCAGTCCAACCATGAGGGCCACCTAGTCGATTGGCTGCACGAAGCGCAGGCGACAGGCGCCAAGGCTGTATTGCTCAACGCCGGGGCCTTCACCCACACCAGCGTCGCCTTGCACGATGCCATCAAGGCGATCCGCACGCCGGTGATCGAAGTCCACCTCTCCAACCCGCACACGCGCGAGACTTTCCGCCACAAGTCCTATGTCGGCATGGCCGCCAAGGCGACAATCGCGGGCTTCGGCGCGCTGAGCTATCTGCTTGCCCTTGAGGGTGCCTCGCAGCTCTGACCAGAACCTGCCATATGCTAAAAACAAAGAATTGGGTCGGGACGCGGGAAGCGAATGGATAGTATGACTGCTTTGCGCCGTTCGGTGGCATTGTGGGCGTTTATGGGGCTGGTCGGCATCCCTGCCCTCGTCTTCTTTGATCCGTTTGGCGGCTGGCAGTGGCAGCCCTACAACCCTGTTTACGATCAGATGATGGTATCGATCTATGTCGCTCTTGGTATTTGTGCGCTTCGTGCCATGCGCAGCCCCCTTGAGCACGCCAGCTTTCTTTGGTTCGTGGTGCTATCCAGCCTGACCCATGGAACGGTCATGCTGTTTCACGCCGTTACCCATCCCATGTATTTCGGCCATCTCATCGGCGATGTGTGGATCCTCGCCGGCGGGTTGAGCCTTGCCATACCGCTGTGGCAGCTTGGCCGGTCGGATGACGCAAATGCGCAGTCTGGCCCTGGTGCTTGAGCTTCTCTTTTCGACTCTGCCTGTGCAGTGCCTCTTGCCAGTAAGGCGCGCGGCGGGCATGTGCTACCTTTTTTCCAAGTAAGACACCTTTGAGGATAGACCATGGGGCATGACCACGGCGACGACAGCGCCGTCACCGCAATGACAATCGACCGCTCGCTCGTGCGCGAACTGGCCGAATTGCTCGCTGAAACCGGGCTGACCGAGATCGAGGTCGAGGACGGCAAGCGCAAGATCCGCGTTGCCCGCACCCTGCAGGCCGCGCCAGCCATGCAGACGTACGCACCGGCCCCTGCCGCCGCGCCCGCACCGGCGGCTGCGCCTGCCGCCGCCCCTGCAGAGACGCACGCCAATGCAGTGCGCTCACCCATGGTCGGCACGGCGTATTTGTTGCCCGAACCGGGCGCTGCGCCGTTCATCGCGGTGGGCCAGACAGTCAAGGCCGGTGACACGATCATGATCATCGAGGCGATGAAGGTCATGAACGCGATTCCTGCGCCTGCCTCGGGCAAGGTCACCGCGATCCTCGTCGAAAATGCGCAGCCGGTCGAGTTCGACCAGCCGCTCGTCGTCATCTCCTAAAGCGCCCGCTGCCATGCCCATCAAGCGCCTGCTCATCGCCAACCGCGGCGAAATCGCGCTGCGCATCCACCGCGCCGCTCACGAAATGGGCATCGAGACGGTGGCGGTACACTCCACCGCCGATGCCGACGCCATGCACGTGCGCCTTGCGGACCACGCCGTCTGCATAGGCCCGCCTGCGGCCAAGGACAGCTATCTCAACATGGCCGCGATCATTTCGGCGGCCGAGATCACCCATGCCGACGCGATTCATCCGGGCTATGGCTTCCTTTCGGAAAACGCCAAGTTCGCCGATATCGTCGAAGCGCATGATATCACGTGGATCGGCCCCAAGCCCGAACACATCCGCACGATGGGCGACAAGATCGAGGCCAAGCGCACCGCAGGCGCGCTTGGACTGCCGCTGGTTCCCGGCTCTGACGGGGCGGTCTCCGATATCAAGGAAGCCAAGGAAATCGCCGAAGCTGCCGGTTATCCAGTGATTATCAAGGCTGCCTCGGGCGGCGGCGGGCGCGGCATGAAAGTCTGCAACGGTCCCGAAGAGCTGGAAACCCTCATCCAGCAGGCGGGCAGCGAGGCCAAGGCGGCGTTCGGCGATGCCACTGTCTATATCGAGAAGTACCTCGGCAACCCGCGTCACATCGAATTCCAGATCTTTGGCGATGGCAATGGCAATGCCATCCATCTGGGCGAGCGCGACTGCTCGCTGCAGCGCCGCCACCAGAAGGTGCTGGAAGAGGCCCCTTCTCCGGTCATCTCCGCAGCCGAGCGGGACAGGATGGGCGGCGTGGTCTCCAAAGCCATGGCCGACATGGGCTATCGCGGTGCGGGCACGATCGAGTTCCTCTGGGAAAACGGCGAGTTCTATTTCATCGAGATGAACACCCGCCTGCAGGTGGAACATCCCGTTACCGAGGCGATCACTGGCGTCGATCTGGTGCGCGAACAGATCCGCATCGCCGATGGCAAGCCGCTTTCGGTGAAGCAGGAAGACATCGTCTTCAGCGGCCACGCCATCGAATGCCGCATCAACGCAGAAGACCCGTTCACGTTCGTGCCCTCGCCCGGCCTTGTCACCAACTATCACGCAGCAGGCGGCATGCACGTGCGTGTCGATTCCGGGCTCTATGCGGGGTATCGCATTCCGCCCTACTACGATTCCATGATCGCCAAGCTCATCGTCTACGGCCGCACCCGCGAAGGCTGCATCATGCGCCTGAAGCGTGCGCTGGAGGAAATGGTGATCGGCGGTGTGAAGACTTCGATCCCGCTCCACCAAAAACTGCTGACCGACGCCAAGTTCCTCGATGGGGACTATTCGATCAAGTATCTGGAGCAGTGGCTTTCGGAAGAGACCTGAGCCTTCCTGAACCTTCCCATTTTTGCGCAGCTCAAATGGGAAGGTGGCCCGCAGCAGCAGATGAAGGCCTGTTCGGGCTTGGTGCCAAGCAAAGCGCTTGGCCGCCATAGCGCGTAAAGAAAAGCTTCAGTGTCATGGCCCAACTGCACCCATAGCGGCACGTCATTGGGTTCGAGCACCGCCCATTGCAGGCCCGCTTCAAGCCTGCGCGTGACCATCCCTGCTAGGCGCCGGACCGGCACATAGCGCCGATCAGAGTTACCGAAACCATCCAGTGTGCGTGCTCCCCATACGCGCAGGCCATAACCTGAGGGTTGGCGAAGAACATTGATTCCGTTGGGGTTGAGCAGTTCATGCTGCGCCTCGCTGATTGCCAACTCCGCGCCCGAACTGGCGCGCGGGTCAGCCTCAAGTCCAGTCGGTGCCTGCCATACCCCGCGCGCGTAGTCCGTTCGCGCGAAGATCCCGGCGATGGTTCTGCTGGGACTGATGGTCACCGTCGTGCCATCGGGCATCTGCCCCTTGCGCCAAGGGAAATAGACCGCAGCATCCGGCACTTCGCCCAGCGCCGCTGCAAGGTTCGCCCGCCACGCTTGAATGCCAACTGCACATCGACGGGCGGATCGAGCACCAGCAACGCGCGCGCCTGCGCCGCCGCCTCGCGCAGCGCTGCAATGGCCGCCATGCCGTCCGCACTGGACAAGGCTGCAAGATCGGGGGCGAGCGGCACATCGCACCCTTGCTGCCGCGAACGCGCTGCGGGAATGTCGCCCGCTGGATCAGTGCGGCAGACCCGCGCTTGCCCGCCGCCATTCAGGCAGAACTGGCGCACTTGCAGCGCAGCAACCCCGGACGCATCCACCGCGCGGAATGCGGCCTCGAACTCGCTCCCCCTGCGGCGTAAGAACTGCCGGTCCAGCGGCCCATTGGCAAACGCTCCCATAAAGCCCGCGGTTCCGGTTGCAGCGGCCGGAATCGGCGGGCGCGGCGGCGGGCCTTTCCTCCATGGACATGGACAGAAACGGCAGGGGCCCTCCCCTTTCTTGCTGGGCTCATTGGTCGCGCGGTTTCCAGTATGCCACGCGCCATGCATACCAAAGCGCGATGGCGACCATACTCGTCAGCGCCACTGGCCCGGTATAGGCCTCAAACTGGCTGAAACTCCGACCGAGGTGCCATCCTGCCCAAACCAGCAGCGCGTTCCACACGGCCGTTCCCGCCAGTGTGAAGGCCAGAAACCGTGCGTGCCCCATCCGCGCAAGGCCCGCCGGCAGCGAGATCATCGTGCGCATGACCGGCGAAAAGCGCGCAGCAAACACCACCCATTGCCCATACCGGCCAAAGAAGCGCACCATCGCCTCGACAGCGGCCCAGTCCATCGTCAGCCAGCGGCCAT
>CANEVG010000292.1 GCA_947442095.1 Sphingomonadaceae bacterium | reverse complement strand
TCAATCAGCCGCCAAAGCCTCCGCTCAAGCCAACTGCAGTCTGGATCAACCCACCAAACCGCGAGCCAGCAATGCAAGCTTAAACTCTCGAACCGGCTGTCTCACCATCGTTGACACGTTCCGAGTCGGCGACGGATTGTCCCGCGATCTTGCGAATTTGCCGGGCCTGAGGGACAGTGCCGGGATGGTTCGAGACGAACTGCAGCAGTTCATCGATGGGAACGGCCTTCGAAATCAAATAGCCCTGAATGGAATCGCAGCCCATCATGCGGAGCAATGAAGCGGTCATGGCATCCTCCACGCCCTCTGCGGTCACGGTCATGCCCAATCCGTGGCACAGATCGATTGTGGAGCGCACGATAAGCGGATCTCTGTTGCTGGTGGTCATTCCCTGAATGAATTTGCGGTCGATCTTCAACTCGCTGGCCGGGATCTGCTTCAGATAGCTCAGCGACGAGAGCCCCGCGCCATAATCATCAATGGCCAGCCGGATACCTGCGTCGCGCAGCATGTGCAGGCAAATCAGCGCTTCGTCTGGATTATCGAGCACTGCCGTCTCGGTAATCTCGAAGCCAACTTTCGCCGCTTTGCTGCCAATGATCGCGATCAGCTTGGAAACAAAGTCAATGTTAATGAGGTTGACCGAAAGATTCACCAGAATCGGGCCGCCAAGGCTCTCGCCATCCAGTTTTTCGCTGTCTTCCAGTGCCTGCTGCACACCCCAGAGCGTGAGTTCGGCAATGCCGCCAACCGCTTCCGCCCGCGCGACAAACTCTTCTGCTGGAAGCAAGGTGCCATCAGGCAAGGTCCAGCGCGACAGCGCCTCGGCACCGCACAGCTTCATGGTGCGGCAATCAACCTTCGGCTGATAATGCAGCTGCAGGGCCCCGGAACGGACTGCCGCGACGATCGCCAGGCCCATGCCGCCTGCGCCAAGCGGCCCTTTTGAAGGAGTATATTTCTTGCGGGCTTTCAGGGACAGGCCAACCGCAATCACGGCCAGGCACGTCATGACGCCAAGCGCAAAGGCCATAGCGATCAAGCCGACAGGCAAGGCTTCAGAGGGCATGGTTTGCCCTTGCGGTCAGGTCAGGACCGACTGAAACAAACAGGATCTCGATCTGCGCCATTCTCGCCTTGTTGCCTAGCCTATGTGCGGACCGCGAGCGCCGCATGAAGTGGGTGAAATCATACTATGCCAGAAAGAGTTTAAATGTTTCGTTATGCAAGTTTCTGCTTGCTAGGCATACTTTACTGATGGCCGGTAAATTAGCAGGGCCCAAGAATACCCATTGGTTCTTGCCTCTTGCCGACGCCAGGAGGATGATCGACGCGTGGCGACGGGACCATAACGAGTACCGCCCTTACATGTCCTTGGCTTGGCTTACGCTGGCCGCGCTTGCTGTGTCTGCCGAGGTTAACCTCGCCAGACGAAGGCCGGAGGCTAACATGCTAACCGGACATGAAACCAGGGCACCCTCAACTCCGATCCAATTCACCTCAGATTGTGGGGGCGGTGTGGGTTGCTGGACAGCGTAAAAATATAAAAAATTTTTTAAGAACAACGTGATAAAAGAGAATTCAATCTCCCTGCCGCTACGCCAAGTGCCTCCATCCGAACAGTTAGCCGCGATCTGCCCGCAACAGCGCGATGAACGCCTCGGCGATATCCCCGGGCGTGTAGCGGCCCTTGCGGTACCAGGTTTGCGACCAGTTCAGACTGCCGAACAGCGCAACCTTGAACAGCCAGCGGTCCGTGCGCGGGTCCAGCGGCAGCGCGGCGATCAGCTTTTCGAAGTGGCGCTCGTAGCGGTCGCGCTCGGCATTGAGCATCGGCAGCATCGCGGGAGGGAACGAGCGGACGAATTCGGGACTGACGATCCTTGCATAGTCGCCGCCGTCAAGCAGGGTCGTCAGATGCGCAGCACACGCCGCCTCAATCGCTTGCCAGGGTTCGACGGTCGTTTTTCCCAGCGCCTGATCGATCGCCGCCTCGAACCGCGCCACGCCCTTGCGGTACACTGCGAGAAGCAGGTCCTCCTTGGATTTGAAATGATAGTAGAGCGAACCTGGAAGCATGCCGACTGCGCCCGCAATGTCGCGGATTGAGGTGCCGTCATAGCCTTTGGCCGCGAACATCGCCGCAGCAGCATCGAGCAGGGCCTCGCGCCGGCTTTCGCCCCCGCGGGCTTCGGCTTTCGCCTGCGTCTTGCTCCGGGTCGTCACCGCTGAATTCTCGTGTGCTGCCTAGGCACGCTCAATCGCGTTGTAAAATGATGACCGAGCAGGCCGCCTCGTCGAAGCCCATGACGCCGCCGCCGTTCTCGGCCAGCGCGGTGCGCGCGCCGCTGACCTGGCGCGGCCCGGCCTCGCCGCGAAGCTGCAACATGAGTTCGTCGATCATCGAGAGGCCCGTCGCACCCACCGGGTGCCCCTTGCTGACAAGGCCCCCTGAAAGATTGATCGGGATCGAACCCCCAAGTGCGGTTGCGCCGCTTTCAGCCAGCCTGCCGCCTTCGCCGATACCGCAGAAGCCCAGCATTTCAGACTGGTACAGCTCGCAGAACGAGGTCGCGTCGTGCACTTCGGCAAGGTCGATGTCCGCAGCCGTGAGCCCTGCGGCCTTGTAGGCGCGCTGGGCGGCGAGCCGCGAGAGCCCGGGCTCGTCAAGCCGGCGATACTTGCCCGCCGTCATCGTGCTGGCCGCGATGCGCACGGCGCGCGCGCGGACTTCAGCGGGCTGGCGCGCCAGCCAGGCGCCCGAACAGACCAGCGCCGCGGCAGCGCCGTCGCCAATCGGCGCGCACATCGCGCGGGTAAGGGGCCAACTGATCGGCCGGTCGGCAAGCACGTCCTCGGCAGAGAGGGGAAAGCGGTACTGCGCCTTGGGGTTGTGCGCCGATGCGGTGTGGTTCTTGGCGCAGGCAATCGCGATCTGGCGCGCGGTGGTGCCGTGGGTGCGCATGTGCCAGGCCGCCTGCATGGCATAGGTGTCCATGAAGATCGTCCGGCCGGGACCCGGTTCGAACGGCTTGCCTGCAGCCTCGCCCGCTGCCCCGTAGTAGGACAGCCATTCCTCGCGGTCGTACTGGTCGATGCCGCCGTCGAACAGTTGCATGGTCCGCTCGGGGCTCGCGGGGTTGAAGGTCTTTTCGACCCCGATGGCGATGCTGAGATCGGTTTGGCCGCTGAGCACATCCTTCCACGCACCGTGCAGCGCGATGGATGCCGTGGCGCAGCCGCCCTCGACATTGATCACCGGCACGCGCTCGGGAAACAGCCCCTCGCGCACCAGCGGGGTGAGGCAGACTTGCCCGCGGATGCTGCCTTGGCCATCGGTCCACATGCCGCAATTGCCGAACCAGGCCATGCCGATGTCGTTGCCGTTCGCAAGGCCTGCATCAGCAAGGACGCCCAGATAGACTTCGCGCGTCAGGTCCTTGTGGCTGCGATCAGGGAATTTGCCGAAGCTGCTCGAATAGCTGCCGATGATATAGGCGTCTGTCATTTCGGCTGATCCCACCAAGGTGCCCGCAGTTCGCGCTTCAGCACTTTGCCCAGCGCATTGCGCGGAAACGCGCTTCTAAGTTCCAGCCCTGCCAGCCGCTGGGTGCGCGCCAGCCGGGCGTTCGCCCATTCGAGCAGCGCTGCCGGATCGGGTTCCCCGCGCGGAATGACAAGCGCGAGCGGTGTTTCGCCCCATTTGGGATGCGGGATGCCGATCACGGTCACATCCTGCACCTCGGGATGCTCGCCCACCACCGCTTCGAGATCGGCCGGGAAAATGTTGAAGCCCCCGGAGAGGATCATGTCCTTCTTGCGGTCGACGATATGGAGGAAGCCCTCTTCATCGACATAGCCCAGATCGCCGCTGCGCAGGTATGCCGCGCCGGACGGATCGTGCCAGAGGATCGCTTCGTCGAGATCGGGGCGATTGTGGTATCCAGCCATTGCGCCAAGGCCGGTGCCGACAATCTCGCCGACTTCGCCGCGCGGGCATTCCTTGTCGTCGCCGCCCACGATGCGCAGGTCAAAACCGATCACCGGGCGGCCGACCGCGCCGGGCCGTGCAGGGGTGTCGCCGGGCTTGCGCATGGTGGCAAAGCCTTCGCTGAAGCCGTAGAGTTCGTAAACGTGCGGGGTCATCCGCGCGATGACAGCTTCGCGCGTATCAAGCCGCAGCGATGAGCCGGCGGAGAGCAGGCACCGAAGGCTCGACAGGTCATGCCTGCCTAGCGCGGGATCATCGAGCGTGACGATGCATTGGGTCGGCACCATGAACGCATGCGTGACCTTGTGCTGTTCGATCAGTGCCAGTGCCCCGGCCGGGCTGAACTGCTCCATGATCACGACGGTACCGCCCAGCAGCAAGGGCGGCAGCACCATGAACATCGTGCCGTTCGAATAGAGCGCCGTGGTGACCAGCGCGACGCTATCGCGCGCCATGCCGAGTTCCAGCGCATTGGACCACGCGAAATGCGTTCGCGCGCCGTGGCTCTGCACGATGCCTTTGGGCAGGCCCGTGGTGCCCGAGCTGTAGATGATGTTGAAGCGGTCTTCCGGGCGCGTGCGCACGCCGGGATCGCTGCCGGGCGCAGCGGCCAGCAGGGCATCGCCCGCTTCCCAGCCTTCGCCGGTAAAGCCGATGGCAATGCGCCGCACGCTGGCCGGGAGTTCCGCCGCTTCGACCAGCGCACGGTTTCCGGAGGAAACGAACACCGTTGCAGCGCCGCTGTCGGCCATCATCGTCGCAATTTGCTGCGAGGTCAGCAAACCGCTGAT
>CANEVG010000291.1 GCA_947442095.1 Sphingomonadaceae bacterium | reverse complement strand
TGCACCAGAAAGGCCTCGCCACCGGCGTGGGCGACGAGGGCGGCTTCGCGCCGAACATCGCCAGCACGCGCGATGCGCTTGATTTCGTGATGGCATCGATCGAGCAGGCAGGGTTCAAGCCGGGCGAGGATATCATGCTCGCGCTCGATTGCGCGGCGACCGAGTTCTTCAAGAACGGCAAGTATGAGATCAGCGGTGAGGGGCTGTCGCTTTCCCCGGAAGCCATGGCCGACTATCTCGCCGCCTTGTGCGACGCCTATCCGATCCGCTCGATCGAGGACGGCATGAGCGAAGACGATTTCGAGGGCTGGGCCGCGATCACCGCCAAGATCGGCCACAAGGTGCAGCTGGTCGGCGACGATCTGTTCGTGACCAATCCCAAGCGCCTGACCATGGGCATCGGCAAAGGCCTCGCCAACTCGCTGCTGGTCAAGGTCAACCAAATCGGCACGCTGACGGAGACGCTGGAAGCCGTGAGCATCGCTCAGCGCCACAGCTACACCGCGGTCATGTCGCACCGTTCCGGCGAGACCGAGGATTCGACCATCGCCGACCTCGCGGTGGCGACCAACTGCGGGCAGATCAAGACCGGCAGCCTTGCGCGGTCGGACCGGCTGGCAAAGTACAACCAGCTGATTCGCATCGAGGAAGAGCTGGGCCACTCGGCGCGCTATGCCGGCAAGACCGCGTTCGGCAAGCTGGGCTGAGCCCGTAAACGCAAAGGTATCGGGTGGCTGCCTTGTGGTGCGCCCCCCTTTTTCGCGCGTCCAGTTTAAGCGGTCGCTTAAAGCCTCTTTCCAAGCGCGCTCCGGCCTGCCAGCTTGGCGGCGGGAGAGAAAACCGATGGCAGAATTTCCAACCACGCCAGGCGAGGTGGATACAGCGTGGCTAGAGGCGCAGCTCGGCCAGGCGGGGCTGCTCGGCGATGCGCGGATTTCGAGCTTTGATTGGGTCCAGATCGGCACGGGGCAGGTGGGTGATACCGCGCGTTTTGCGCTGACCTACGACCGACCTTGCGATGCGCCGGCGACGCTGGCGGGCAAGTTCGCCTCGGCAGACCCGACCAGCAAAGGCACAGCAGCGGCGATGTCGCTCTATGTTAAGGAAGTGGGCTTCTACCGCGAGCTGGCCGGGCTGATCGCTGTGCGCACGCCGCGCGTACATGCGGCAGAGATTGCCGAGGATGGAGCTGATTTTGTGCTGCTGTTCGAAGACCTCGCGCCGACACGGGGCGGCAACCAGCTGGACGGGTGCGCGCTGGCCGATGCCGAAGCTGCGATGCGGCAGGCAGCGGCGCTCCATGCCGCGACGCGTGGGTCTCCGGCGGTGCTGGGCGCGGCGTGGCTGCATGGGCGCGACGGGCTGCTCGGCGAAATTGGTCGGCTCTATCACCAGGCGCATGCGATCTTCCGCGAGCGCTATCAGGGTATACTCGCCGCCGATGCCATGGCGCTGTGCGAAGTGTTGGATATGCGCGTCGATGGATTTTTGAACCGCCACCTGCCGGAGCCCGGCCTTATCCACGGCGATTTTCGGCTGGACAACATTCTGTTCGGCGTGGGGAACGGGGCAGAGCCCATTGCGATTGTCGACTGGCAAACTTGCGCTGTGGGCTGCGGGATGACCGATGTGGGCTATTTCATGGGCTGCGGTATCGGCAGCGAGCTGCGCCGCCCGAATGAGATGGCGCTGCTTGATCTCTATGCCGAGGAAATGAGCCGCCGGGGCGTGCTCACCACGCGCGCGGGCCTGTGGAACCGCTACCGCATCGGTGCGCTCCACGGGGTGTTCACGGCGGTGTTCAGCGCGGCCTTTGTCGCGCGCACCGAGCGCGGCGATGCCAACTTCCTCTCAATGGCGCGCGGCGCCTGCGAACTGGCGCTCGATCACGACAGCATCGCAGCCCTGGATCATTACACGGAGACCGGAACATGCTGACTAAAGGCGACGATTTCCCGCTGCACCAGACCCCCGAGCCGGTCGCCTACTCTGGCACCGACCGCAATTTCTACGACCGCTATTTTTTCAACGGCTATGCGCCTGATGGCTCGGACTTCTTCGCGGCGGCCTTCGGCATCTATCCTCACCTCAATGTCGCGGATGCGCATTTCTGCTTTATCAAGGACGGGGTGCAGCACTCGCTCCACGCCTCGCGCGAACTCGTGATGGAGCGGCTGGACCTGACCTGCGGACCGATTGCGATCCGGGTTGAGGAGCCGCTGAAGCGCCTGTCCATCAGCGTGGAGGGCGAGGGTATCCGCGCCGAGATCGTGTTCACCGGCCGCGCTTTTCCCATCGAGGAGCCGCGCTTCATCCACCGCATCGGCCCGCGCACCTTCATGGACTACACGAGGGCAACACAGAACGGGCACTACATCGGATGGGTCGAGATCGACGGGGTGCGGACCACTCTGAAGCCGGGCACGGCGGGCACCCGCGACCGCAGTTGGGGGGTGCGGCCCATTGGTACCAGCGACACCCAGCCGCATGGCCACGGCGTGGTGCCGCAGTTCTTCTGGCAGTGGACGCCGATCAACCTGCCCAGCCGCAGCGTGTTCTTCCACATCAACGCCGATACGCACGGCGCGCCTTGGAACACCCGCGCGGTGATCGCGCCCGATGGGGCGGGGCATGACGGGTTTGTCGAGACGCCGTCGGCCAAGCTCGACGCGCCGTTGCAGCCTGGGACGCTATGGCCAGCGGGCGGCGTGTTGACCGTGGGCGGCGGAGATGAACCGCTCACGCTCACGCTGGAGCCCTTGGTGCGCTTCCAGATGCGCGGGCTGGGCTATACGTCGCCCAAGTGGGGGCATGGTCTCTATCACGGCGTGCTGGAGGTGGGGCGCGAGGAAATCGTGCTGGCGGACGTGGACCCAAAGCGGATGGACAATTTTCATGTGCAGATCGTTAGCCGCGTCACGACGAGCGACGGCGAAGTGGGCACTGGGGTGTTCGAGCAGCTGATCTTTGGCGCTTATGCGCCGCTGGGGCTGGGGTAACGGCAGGGGGCAAAAAAGATCTCACCACAGACTTCGCCACCCCGGACTTGATCCGGGGTGACGGCTGGTTTGAGTGGTTGGCGAGTGCCTAGGGCACTCGCCGCACCGGCACCGGCACGTTGCAGATATCCACCCCGCCCGCGGGCCGAACGTAGAACGTATCGCGCCGGTTGGCCCGCGCATCGGCATAGGCCGCGAAGCTTTTGCTCTCGGTCGAAAGATACTCGTAGCGCGGCAGGTCGGGCACTTCGGTGCCGATGCGGATCGCGGTGATCGGGGTGCGCTCCTCGGCGGTCTTGTAGAACCCGATCTCGCCGGTGCCGCGCGGCAGGCTGGAGAGATGCTCCATTCCTTCGATCATCCGGCCGACCACTGCGATGTTGCGATCAAGCTGGCGGGGGGCGTGGCCGATGACGGCATAGAGTTCCGCGCCCGAACCGGTATCGGGCGGATTATCGCGGCCAACGCCGACGGTGCCGTAACAGTGTACTGGCCAGACGGCATCGGTATCCCGGCCAAGCGGCCACCCGCTTCGGAATTCGCCGCTGGCACCATAAGCATCCTTGGGCAGCGCAACGGTCGTTCCACCACCGTTTTGCTTGATGAACTCCTGAAGTAGAGACGAAGAAGCCGGGACCGCGTAGTCCTCTTTCGCCGCCACTTTCAGCCCCGGCGGCAGCGGCTTGGCTTTGGCTTTGTCCTCGCCGTCAGGATCGCCCCATTGCACGACATAGCCATCCTGCACGCGGTTGATGCTCGTGCCGTCCCACCATTTCGCGGCGGCAAGCGCGCGGATATTGCTGGACCATCCTGCGGAAAACGGCGCGGGAACAAGCTGTATCACTACGCGCCGAGCCGCGCCCTTGGCATCGGGGCCAAGATCCATCACCAGCAGATCGGACGGCGCGATTGCCGCCCAGTCCGCCGCTGGCGCTGCCGCGATGATCTGGACTGGCGCGAGCCCAGGTTCTTGATTGGGTGCAGGGACGGGTGAGGTGGAGCCGCCGGCCAGCAGGGCGATGCCAAGCAGAAGTGACTGTTTCATAGCAAACGCCTTTTGCCAGCCTTCGCGGCCTTGCGAAAGCGCTTCCTTGCGGTTAGGGCCGCCGCTTCCAGTGCACGCGGAGCGGTGGCCGAGTGGTCGAAGGCGCTCGCCTGGAAAGTGAGTATACGCCAAAAGCGTATCCAGGGTTCGAATCCCTGCCGCTCCGCCAACGCACCGAGTTGCGAAAAAAACTGTCTCTACCGACTTGGATCAGTAGGCATGACCATCATAAAACATTGTATTTACGTCTTTTTTTGTGGATCATCTTTTCACTGGTATTTACCCACTGAGCACCCATGAGTTGGAAAAATCGACCGCCTACCGAGAGCATCACAAACTCCAAGCAATGTGTAGACGGTGAAAGCCTTGGAAATCCAACATTTTTACCGACCAAACCTTTTAAGCGGAGGTTCGGTCGGTAAGTAACCCGCTTAACGGGTTCGCAGCCAGACTGTATCGGCCGGTGTCGAACTCTTGGCTGTGGCCAGGAGCTGATTACCCGCCTGCCATTTTCTGCCTAGCCAGGCGTCCCAAAACTCAAGCTGCATTGACCGCAGGGCCGCGCTGCCTTCACCGTCGGAATCGAAGCTCAAATGATTGAAGTCCTGGACCACCGCCGCGAACTTGTTACCGGGCGCGCATTTATAATAGGGCTCCAACCGCCATTCCGGGGTATCCCCGTTCAAGCCCCAGTCTTGGGTTCCCGTAATCGCAAAGAAGGGCCTCGTGATCGCGCCAAAACTGTCCGGGGTGAGG
>CANEVG010000290.1 GCA_947442095.1 Sphingomonadaceae bacterium | reverse complement strand
GTCGTCCCGGCTCTGGCCGATGCGGGGTGCCGCGACTGGTTTGTGGCGCACTGGCTAGAAGCGGCCGAAGTGGCGCGCCTTGTGCCTGCGGGGCAGATCGCCGTGCTCCATGGGCCGATGACCGATGCCGAAGCCGCCTACGCCAAGGCGCTGGGGGTGCGGCCGGTGCTCAATTCGCTCGCGCAAGTGCGGCGCTGGCTGACGGTGGGCGGGGGCCTGTGCGATCTCATGGTCGATACGGGGATCAACCGGCTTGGCCTTGCGATGAGCGATCTCGGTGATGCGGCGATTGCTGCGCTCCAGATCGATTGCTGCATGAGCCATCTTGCCAGCGCGGACGAGGATTGTGCGCAGAACGGCGAGCAGCTTGCGCGGTTTCGCAGCGCAGCGGCGGCGGTTTCGGCGCAGCGCTACAGCTTGTGCAACAGCGCCGGGATTGCGCTGGGCGCGGACTTTCATTTCGGTCTCACCCGGCCCGGCCTTGCGCTTTATGGCGGCGTACCGCGCGCCGAGCTTTCCGCCGTGATCGCGCAAGTGGCCCATCCCGAAGCCGCGGTGATGCAAGTGCGCGAGCTCGCGGCGGGTGAGGGCGTGGGATATAACGCCACCTTTGTTGCGCCCGCCGCCATGCGCGTGGGGGTGATCGCGGCGGGCTATGCCGATGGCTATTTGCGCTGCTGGTCGAACAAGGGGCATGTGCTCTTTCGCGGCCAGCGCCTGCCGGTGGTGGGCCGGGTTTCGATGGACATGACGATTGTCGATCTGACCGGCGCGCGCGATTGCGGCGAGGGGGACTGGCTGGCGCTGGCCTATGATCCGGTGGAGGCGGCTGCCACCAGCGGTCTTTCGCAATATGAGCTGTTCACGCTGCTCGGCCGCCGGTTCGCCCGCGCCGGTTTGCCCTCAGGGGCCTGATTTCCCGTCTGCACAACATGGTTTATTGCGCTGCACATACTGCATCTGCTAATGCAGGTGCATGAACCCAACGGGGCGCGCAAAAAATGGCTAACGCAGCAAAGGATGGCGATACCGTCATCATCAAGAAGTACGCAAATCGGCGGCTCTACAACACCCGCACGTCCAGCTACATCACGCTCGATCACCTTGCCCAGATGGTGAAGGAAAACATCGAGTTCCAAGTGATCGATGCCAAATTGGGCACAGATCTGACCCACACGATCCTCACCCAGATCATTATGGAAGAGGAAGCGAGCGGTGAGCAGATGCTGCCGACGAACTTCCTGCGCCAACTGATCTCGATGTACGGCAATTCGATGCAGGCCTTGCTGCCGAGCTATCTGGAAGCCTCGATGGAGCATTTCCGCGAGAACCAGACCAAGCTGCGCAAGGCGATCGAGGAGAGCATCGGCGCCAATCCGCTCGCGCAGATCGCCCAGCGCAACATGGAGCTGTTCAAGGCGGCGACCGCGGCGTTCGTCCCCGGCGCAGCGCATGCCGAATCGGGCAAGGCCGCGCCTGCCGAGGACGAACTTGCCGTGCTGCGCAAGCAGATGGCGGACATGCAGAAGAAGCTGGAGCAGCTCGCGGGCTGATCCGGGCAGGGCTAGGCTTGGAAGAATCCGCGATTGCCCGAATCTGTAGGGCCGCCTAACCGACCCTGCATGAGCCAGACTGCACCGATCAAGCACGCCCTTCCTGTCCTTCGGCAGGATGATTTCGCCCAGTGGTATCAGGCGGTGATCGCCGAAGCCGAACTCGCCGAGGAATCGGGCGTGCGCGGCTGCATGGTGATCAAGCCCTGGGGCTACGGCATCTGGGAACGCATCCAGAAGCTGATGGACGAACGCATCAAGGAAGCGGGCGTCGACAACTGCTACTTCCCGCTGTTCATCCCGCTTTCGTACTTTACGCGCGAGGCCGCGCACGTTGAGGGCTTTGCCAAGGAAATGGCGGTCGTCACGCACCACCGGCTGATCGGCGATGGCAAGGGCGGGCTGATCCCCGATCCCGAGGCGAAGCTGGAGGAGCCGCTGATCGTGCGGCCGACCTCCGAGACCGTGATCGGCGCTGCCATGGCGCGCTGGATCCAGTCTTGGCGCGATCTGCCGCTGCTGACCAACCAGTGGGCCAATGTCGTGCGCTGGGAAATGCGCACGCGCATGTTCCTGCGCACCAGCGAGTTCCTGTGGCAGGAAGGCCATACCGCGCATGCCGACGAGGCGGACGCGATGGCCGAGACGCTGCGCGCGCTGGAGATGTATCGCAGCTTTGCCGAGGACGTGCTGGCGATGCCGGTGGTGGCCGGGCCCAAGCCCGAGAACGAGCGCTTTCCGGGCGCGGTCGAGACCTTCTCGATCGAGGCGATGATGCAGGACGGCAAGGCGCTGCAGGCGGGCACTTCGCACTACCTTGGCACCACGTTCTCGGAAGCCGCGGGCATCCGCTATCAGGACAAGGAAGGCCAGCAGACGCTGTGCCACACGACGAGCTGGGGCGTTTCGACGCGCATGATCGGCGGCGTGATCATGGTCCACGGCGATGACGATGGCCTGCGCACCCCGCCGCGCATCGCGCCGCAGCAGATCGTGATCCTGCCGATGCTGCGCGACAACGATGGCGATGCGGCGCTGCTGGAATACTGCGCAGCCTTGCGCGCCAAACTGGCGGCGCTCTCGGTGTTTGACGAGAAGGTGCGCGTGCTGCTCGACAAGCGGCCGGGCAAGGCGACCGCCAAGCGCTGGGGCTGGGTGAAGAAGGGCGTGCCGCTGATCCTCGAGATCGGCGGGCGCGATGCGGAAGGCGGGCAGGTTTCGGTGCTGCGCCGCGACCGGCTGTGGCGCGAGGATGGCAAGGCCAACTTTGTCGGCATGGCGCAGGATGATTTCGTGGGCATGGCGGCGGGTGAGCTGGAGGCGATCCAGCAGGCGCTATTCGAGGAAGCGCGCGCGCGGCGCGATGCGCAGATCGTGCGCGATATCGACAGCGTGGCGGGGCTTGAGGCCTATTTCGCCGAGGATAAGCAGTTCCCGGGCTGGGTCGAACTGGGCTGGTCGCGGCCAACCGCCGCGGCGCTCGACAAAGTGGTCGAGCAGCTCAAGGCGCTCAAGCTGACGATCCGCAACACGCCGATGGACGATGTGCCGGTTTCGGGGACTTGTCCGTTTACCGGCGAGCCGGCGGTGGAGCGCATTCTGGTGGCGCGGGCTTATTGAGCCTGTTTCAAAAGGTTGATCCGCCGCTCGATCGTGAGCGAGAGCGCGAGATGGGGCGCGGCGACGATTGATAGCAGGCGAAATGCTTCGGCGCTGGAACCCAGCGGACTGACAACGTGTGCCCAGCGCATCCAGCCGAACCAGATCGATAAGGTCAGAATCGTGAGCCACAGGCCCTCGTGCTCGGCGCTACGTGCGCGGGCGCGCGGCAGGGTGCGCTGCAGGGATTGCCAGTGGAGCGGGGCATGGAGGCCCGCGAAAAACAGCGTGAACCCGATGAGGGGGGGCAGCACCAGCAATCCGGTGAAGCATGCACAGCAGGCCATTACCCAGGCACGGTGGCCGGAACGCCAGGCCGCCTCGATGCCGACGAGGGTAACCAGCCAGGTCAGGGGCGCAGCCGCCTGGGCCCAGCGTGCGATCATGACTGCGTGCGGCGATCCGGTGAGCGCGACGAACAGGTCCGCGACGCGGTCTTGCTGGCCGAATGCGGCAGTGGTGATGACCGCCATGCCCGCCATCGCGCGCAGCAAGCCGGAGGGCAGCATGGCCCAATCCTCGCCGAAATGGATACCGGACATGCCAAGGAACACGAGCAGCGCCGCGAGGGGAGACAGCCACCACAGCAACGTCATGGCTGCAGCGACAAGGACATAGAGGGCGATCAGGGGCGCAACGTCGCGCCGCCTGCAATGCAATGCGGCAGCAGCGAGCGAGATATCGCAGGCCCCGTGAGGCAAGCCGCCAAGCAGCATGACCGCGATCGTCGGATAAAGCAGCCAGCCCGAACCGGCGACGAGCCAGCCTGCCGAAATGGCGATACTGGCCGCCAGCGCAGCAAAGGCAAGGGGCCAGAACAGGACTGGCACCTTGCCTTGCGCAGGTGGGAAATGATCGCGCGGCATGGCTGGGCCGGACGCATGGCCATGCGCGCGCGATGCTGGCATCAGGCCGTTTCAAGCGCGGATTTGCGCACCGCGATGTTGTAGATGAGGATCCCGACGACCGCCTTGGCGATGAGATCGGCCAGGGTGTAGCCGAGTTGGATGGTTGTTTCGGCGTCCGGGCCGCTGATATTCGCATAGGGCGCCATGTAGACGATGGGATAGAAGCCCCAGCTGGCAAACGTCAGCAAGCGCGCTGATTTGATCGTAAGCGGTGGCTGGGTACCGCGGTTTTCGTACGTGGGTAGCGGTGGCATGCGCACTGTCTGATTGATGGTGGAGAGCGTGTGAAGGAGCTACAAATTGAGCGACGGATGGAGGCTCCAAGCCTAGCCCACCCGATGGAGGTTATGGCTGGTCCGACCGGACGGCGACGTTGGCCCGATGAGATAAAGGCACGCATTGTTGCCGAGACGCTCCAGCCTGGCGTGAGGGTTAACGAGGTTGCTGCGCGCTATGGGTTGCAGCCCAACCACATCTCGACATGGCGGACGATGGCGCGGGCTGGGATGCTGGTGCTGCCGGAAGCGGACATGCCTGAGTTTCTGCCAATTTCGCTGCAATTCGACCAGCCAATGGGTTTGCCGATCAGTGTCGATGTGCCGCCTGAGGTGCGTATTTCGGTTGCCGACATGACGCTGCATATCCCGGCGAGCTTTCCGGCATCGCAGGCTGCCGCCCTTGTTGC
>CANEVG010000289.1 GCA_947442095.1 Sphingomonadaceae bacterium | reverse complement strand
GCAACCTTGACGAACGGCCGGTATAAGCCGGTAATATCCAAAATGTAGTGGTAACACGCGGCGACGTGCGCGTATCATATTGATGTTAAGGGTTATTACAAAAGCCACTGTTCAAGTCGGGCCTAGCTCTCAAGTGTCACCGTAACTCTAATTCGCCCATTTGGAAATCTATGATCGAACCAAAGTTCTAAAATATTGTAATTATTATTAATTTCCGATCTTTCCAGCTTTTCTAGCCACTTCTCGGCGCAAATTCCCACCGACATTCGTACTGTTATATTATATTAATTTCGATATGATATGACTGGAAGAGAGAATAAGAATGAAATTCCTCGTAATTATTAAAAATATAATGTTTATATCATTCTTTTTTAGAAATTTATTAAAATTATCCGTTTTTAATTTCAAAATGAGCATATTAACCGAATTTTTTAAAGAAATACCGCAAAGAACTTTTCAATATTCAGCTTTTTCATTATAAGTTTCCGATAAGTAAATTGTAATTAATCAGCCATCTATAAACCGCTATCCTCAGGCATTCTCGAGGAGGCTGAGCAATTACTGTTCGAGATCAGATCGCAGCATGAGGCGGCTTACTACAACCAGGTTTTCCCGTACTGGCAGATATAAAAATTATGCTGCATCCTTTGCGGGAAGCCAAAGTCGCAGATTTCGTGTACCAATCACACTATCTGGCTTTGGAAGATGATGATGCACAAGCTCAGATCCATAGCTGCAATGGCCGCTTTCTGGCTTCTCTCAGCCAGCAAGCCTGTCTTGCCGCTACTCTACGGCGAATACAGTAGCGATTGTGCCCCCTATGATGGCCCTGCCTTCGTGATCACCTTGCCCGCACCAGTTCACAAGGGGACGTTCTGGTGGCTTAGAGCCAACGTCCCGCTGGCTGAAATCGCGGGACACTGGACCCATTCCAGTACCGGTCAGCCGGGCGCAGCTGCAATAGCGCTGTGCCAAAAAACGCCAACACACAAGTGCGATATGCCCGAAGAGGGGTCCTTCACCGTAACCGGCCACCCCGGTGCCAACATTAAGGGAACTATCGCGGCAACTTTCACAGACGGCATTCGCCACGTCTACCGGTTCACCGCAGCAACGGCGCGGCATACGGAAGGAAGGCTCTGCGGGTAGGCTCGGCATTACAGTGAAACTTCACTAAATCCCCAAATAGTCTTGCCGCGAGACCCGGGAAGAAAACAACACGGCGCTACTCCACCACCGGCAGCGCAACATAGCTCCCCTGCGCGCCGCCCACGCTTACCTTCTGTACGGCCTTCACATAATCCCCCGGCTTGGCGTCCAGGATCGAGGGCACAAAGGTCTGCGGGTTGCGGTCGTAGAGCGGGAACCAGCTTGATTGCACTTGCACCATGATGCGGTGACCGGGCAGGAACACATGGTTCGCGTGGGGCAGCTCAAACACATATTCCAGCGGCGCGCCTGCCTTCACGGGCCGCGCTTCGGCGAGGGTCTCGCGGAAGCGGCCGCGGAAGATGTCCATGCCGATGGCAAGCTGGTAGCCGCCCATCGCGCGGTCGCCGGGCACTTCGTCGGGGTAGACGTCGATCAGCTTGACCACCCAGTCGCTGTCGGTTCCGCTGGTCGAAGCGGTGAGGTGCACCACCGACGCGCCTGAAATCGTGACCGCCTTGTCCAGCACGGGCCCGGTAAAGCTCAGCACATCGGGTCGCCCCGAAACCGGGCGCTGGTCGCCCACCAGCCATGTCGGCCAGGGGTTGCCGTCATAGCCTTCCTGCTGGTTGGGCCGGGGGTAATAGGTGACCGGCTTGGCCGGATCGGAGACGTAGTCCACCGTCCCCTCGGCGGGCGAAGGCGCGAAGCCGAGGCCCTCGCCCGTGTGCAGATAGAGCTTCTTGGCGGCGGGCGCGGCGGGCCAATCCGCCAAGCGCTGCCACTGGTTGGTGCCGCTCTGGAAGGCAGTTACCCGCGCCAGATCCATCGGCGTGTCGTAAAGATAATGCGCCAGGAACGGGGCCAGCACATGGCTGCGCCACCATTTGCCGGTATCGGAATCCCACCGCAGAGCGCCCAGCGTATCGGCGCGCTCGATCGCCTGCCCGTGATACCACGGCCCCATAGTGAAGAAGAGATTGCCGCTCTTGTCCGCGTCCTTGAGCGCGCTCCACACCGCCGGTGCGCCGTAGATATCCTCCTGATCCCACTGCGAATGGACCAGCAGCGTCGGCACGGTCAGCGGCGCTTTCGCCAGCACCTTGTCCATCGCCTGTTCCTGCCAGAAGTTGTCCCAGGCCTGATGCTGCTTGATCTTCTGCCAGAAGCCGATCTGATCCAGCCCTTGCGCCGTCGCCAGCGCACCCGCCGATCCATGCTTCATGAAGTGCGTATAGGCATCCGCCTCCGCCACTTCATAGGTGCTCGAATTGTCGCGGGTGCCGACTTGCTCCCACATATAGCTCATGCCGATCTGGCGAAACGCACCGTTGTGGAACCAGTCATCGCCGCGCCAGCCATCGACCATCGGGTTCATCGGCACCGACACTTTCAGCGCTGGATGCGGGTTCACCAGGCCCGCGAGCGCGGTGAAGCCATCATAGCTGATGCCGATGATGCCCACCCGCCCGTTGCTCTCGGGCACGTTCTTCACCAGCCATTCGATGGTGTCATAGGTGTCGGTCGCGTGGTCGGTCTTCGTGGGGTTCAGTGATGTGCCGACGAATGGCCGGTTCATTACATAA
Organism: Sphingomonadaceae bacterium; assembly: GCA_947442095.1. Classification (GTDB taxonomy): domain Bacteria; phylum Pseudomonadota; class Alphaproteobacteria; order Sphingomonadales; family Sphingomonadaceae; genus Novosphingobium. The sequence continues at coordinate 2,125 of CANEVG010000289.1, read as the reverse complement.
GTACCCTCCGAGCCATACTTGCCGCGCACATCCTGCACCACACGGATATAGCCGCCGGCCGCGACCACATCAGGTGCGCTGTCATAGCCGTCGATCGCGCTCGCCAGCTTGGCCGAGCCGTGCTGGCTGGTCATGTCCTCGGCGTTGTAGGGGGTGCGCGTGAGCAGGACGGCCGCTCCCTTGGCGGCTTTGGGCACCATGATCACGGTGTGGAGCTTCACCCCGTCACGCATCGGAATATCGACCACGCGGCGCTCGTAATCGCGCAAGGCTGTCGGCTGCTCCAGCTTGGCCGGGCGCTCGTCATAGGCTGGCGCCTTGGCGGGCGCTGCCAAGGCTGTCCCCGCGCTGACCAGCATCGCGCCTGCCAGTATTGCCGCACGCACCTTCATGATCGTCCCCCCGCAGAATTTCGCGAAGCTTAGCACCGCGCCGTGCGCTGCCAAGCGCCATAGCGTGTCATTGCGTATTCATCCGCGAGCCGCCACAACCGGACGTGATGATCTTGCGCTGCTTTTCTGCTGTCCTTCTGGCTTTCCTCCTCACAGCTTGCGCTGCGCAGCCCCTGCGTCTGGCCCCGCCAGCAACCCCGCCTCTGGCCAGCACGCCGAAACCCCTTTGGGCCTTCCAGACCAGCGACCTCGCCCCCGATCCGGCCTACCGCTTCGGCACTCTGCCAAACGGCATGCGCTTCATCATCCGCCGCAACGCCACGCCCCCCGGCACCGCCGAGGTGCGGATGCAAGTGGACGCTGGCTCGCTCGACGAGGGCGAGAGCGAGCGCGGCTTTGCACATTATGTGGAGCATATGGCCTTCAACGGCAGCACCCATGTGCCCGAGGGCGAGATGATCAAGCTTCTGGAGCGCGACGGCCTCGCCTTCGGGGCCGATACCAACGCGCAGACCTCGTTCGAGCAGACGCTCTACATGCTTGATCTGCCCCGCAATGATGCGAAGCTGCTCGACACCGCGCTGATGCTGATGCGCGAAACCGCCAGCGAGCTCAGCTTCGATCCCGCCGCGGTCGACCGCGAACGCGGGGTCGTGCTCTCCGAACTGCGCGACGGCGAGGGCTATGGGCTCGCCAACGCGCGCGATCAGCTGGCCTTCTTCTATCCCGCCGCCCGCTATCCGCAGCGCCTGCCCATCGGCACGCCCGAGACGCTGAAATCCGCGAGCGCCGCGGCGCTGAGAGGCTTCTGGGCGCGCCACTATGTTCCGGCCAAGACCACGCTGATCGTCGTCGGCGATTTCGATGCCGATGCGGTCGAAGCCGCGATCCGCGCCCGCTTTGCGACGTGGGCCGCTGCGCCTGTCGTCCCGCGCCCCGATGCGGGCCGCGTGCTGCGCAAGCAGCAAGGCGAGACCGACATCCACCTCGATCCCGCCTTGTCGGAACGCGTAACCGTCTCGCGCCACGGCCCCTGGCGGGATAGGCCCGACTCCGCCGAAAACCGGCGCCGCGCGCTGCTGCGCCAGATCGGCTACGGCGTGATCAACCGCCGCCTGCTGCGCCTGACCCGCGCGCCCGAACCACCGTTTCGCGGCGCAGGCTTCGGCACAAGCGAGGTGTTTGAGATCGGCCGCACCACCAATCTCGTGATCGATACGCCCGATCGCGGCTGGAAGACCGGCCTCGCCGCCGCCGCCAGGATATACCGCGCCGCGCTGGCCCGGGGTTTCAGCGAGGCCGAGGTCGCCGAGCAGCTCGCCGGTATTCGCACCGCCCTCGAAAACCAGGTCGCCGCAGGCGATACGCGCAGCCACAGCGCACTGGTCGGCCTCGCGCTCGCGCTGCTGCGCGATGAAAGCGTGCCCACCACTCCCGCCAGTGCGCTCGAACGGTTCAACCGCTTCGCCCCTGCCATCACGCCCGCCGCCGCGCTCGCCGCGCTGCGGGAGGAAGCCGTTCCGCTAAAGCGGCCGCTGCTACGCTTTCAGGGCCGCGCTGCGCCGAAGGGCGGTGCCCGGGCGCTGCGCGCAGCGTGGGAAGCTGCGATACGGGCTCCTATCAAGGCCGCTGCCAGCCAGACCATCGGCCCCTTCGCCTACACCGATTTCGGCCCCCCGGGACGCGTTGTCAGCGATAGCACCGATCCTGCGCTTGGCCTGCGCCTGGTGCGG
>CANEVG010000288.1 GCA_947442095.1 Sphingomonadaceae bacterium | reverse complement strand
TCAACCGGCAGGAGGTCCCGCTCGCCGGATAGGTTGCCCGTCTTGAGCGCGCCACCGAAAGGTCGCATGGCCGCGAGTTGTCGCCCGAAGGAGCCAAGGGCGAGATGGGCGGGCATGCCGGCGCCGATGAAATTGAACAGGCGCGCCACCACCACCGATTGACCGCGCTCCAAGGCGGCCAGGGCGTGGAATGTTTGGGCCAACTTGCTGATTCCGTATGCGTCTCGCGGCCTGGGCGCCGTTTCCTCCGTCACCGGCAGGCACTCTGGCGACACGAATCCACACTCGGCGGCCGACCCTGTTAGCACGATGCGCGCGTGCGGTGCGGCGTCCGCCGCTGCAGCGAGCAGCGTGGCCCCGAACACGGCATTTGCGGCGTAGATCGTCTCAAGTGCGCCAACCGCTGCGCCAGCGGCGTGGATGATCACATCGGGCGCTGCGCTGGCGATGGCCTGGCGCATCGCCTCGCTATCCGCAACGTTGTGAAGTGCGATCCAGCGTTCCGGTGGGATGTCCGGCGGCGGGCGGCGCGAGAGGGCCCAAGCCTCACTCTTCCGGGCATGTAGCGCCGCCAAGATATGGGTGCCCAGGAAACCGGTGGCTCCTGTCAGTAGGACCCGAGGACCGGCCATGCCTAACCTGGCGATGGGAGAAAGACCTCGCGCGAGGTCAGGAAGAGCTCTTGGGCGGCCGCGTAATCATCTGGCCGGCCTATATCAAGCCAGCGGCATTCAGGCGCATGGCAATGAACATGTTGCCCAGCCGCCACCATGGCCCGCATTAGGTCGGGCATATCCAGGTATTGACCGGGTGCCACGAATGGGCGTATCGCTTCGCGCCGCAGCAGGTAGCAACCCATACTCACTAGATGTGGATAGGAGGGCTTTTCGATGTATCCCGTCATACGCATGGCCCCGTCCGTCTCAAGCAGGCCAAAGTCAATCTTTACTTCGCGGCGGAAACTAGCGACCGTCGCATCAGCGTGGGAGGCGTCGTGCACCTGCAGCATCGCCGCGAAGTCGAGCGTGGTCAGCAGGTCGCCATTGGTGACGAAGAAGCGGTCGCCTGCCTCTTCGAGTACGGCGCCAAGTGGCCCGGCGGTACCCAACGGCTCATCTTCCAGGCTGTAAGTGATCTTCACTCCTAACCTCTCGCCATCCCCGAAGAAGGCCCGCAGCAAATGGTGCAGGTGGTTGACGGCGAGGATGACCTCCGTCACCCCGGCTGCGCGCAGCTGGCGGAGCAGCAGCTCCAGAACCGGCATGCCCTCTCCCAAAGGCATTAGCGGCTTGGGGAAAAGTGCGGTGTAAGGCCCCAGTCGCGTCCCACGCCCACCCGCCATGATCACGGCTTTCATCGGAATACCTCTTCAGACGGTGTAGGTGGAAGGGCGATACAGATGGCCATGCCGCCGGATGAAGGAAATCGTCTCAAGCAGCCCGTCATCCAGCTTGACCCGCGGCTCCCATCCCAGCAGCTGCTTGGCTTTGGTGTTGTCGGAGACGAGCCGCATCACCTCGCTCAGCTTCGGCCGCATGCGGGCTTCTTCCTGAACCAGCGGCTTGGTGCACTCCATCAGGGACAGGATGCGGCTGGCAATGGTGCCGATGGACGCGGTGTGGCCAGTGCCCAGGTTGATCGTCTCGCCCGCCACGTCATCGGCTAATGCCGCAAGGATGAAACCCGAGGCTGTGTCAGCGCAGAAGGTCATGTCGCGCTCGGGATCGAGCGCACCCATGCGAATCTCCGACTGCTCCGAGAGCGCCTGGGAGATGACGGTCGGGATGAATGCGCGGGCCGATTGGCGCGGGCCGTAGGTGTTGAATGGGCGCAGGGTCACCACCTGGGTGCCGAAGGATCGCCAGTAGCTCTCAGCCATCTTGTCGGCCCCGATTTTAGAGGCGGAATAAGGTGATTGGCCCTGCAACGGATGATCCTCGTCGATCGGCACCCGCAGCGCAGTGCCATAAACCTCTGAAGTACTGGTATGGACGACCCTCGCTATTGAATGGCGGCGCGCCGCCTCAAGGACGTTCAGCGTCCCCTCCACATTGGCGCGGATATACGAACGGGGCGCCACATAGGAGTAGGGAATCGCAATGAGGGCGGCGAGGTGAAGAACTATGTCTTGGCTCTCAACCACGGACATCACATAATCGCTATCCTCAACATTGCCGGCCAAGACCTCCACATTGGACAGCACTTCGCGTGGTAGGAAATCGAGGTTGCCCCAGGAGGAGAGAGCGTTATAGCGGACCATGGCACGCACTTTGGCGCCAGCCTGCACAAGCCGTTCGACCAGGTTACTGCCGATAAATCCACCCGCGCCAGTGACCAATACCCTGCGCCCGCTGATGCGGCGCTCAACTTCCAGCAATCCGAGGTCCATTAATTTATCTCCAGTTGTGTCATGTGCCGGGGAGGAGGTTAACTGTGCCGAGCATCACTAAAGGGACGCCGCGGTATCTCTGGCTGGATTCTTTGCCGGGTCAATCTCAGGGCGTGGCTCGGCCGCACGGCCAGTATTTCGGCTGTGGGTGGAGTTGAGCCAAGTCTAGTGGAGGGCAGCATTATGACTGAACTTTATGTCATGGACAGCGCGTAAGCGACGACAGCGCCTGGCCAGCCGATTGCCGCTTCTGTAAGGAAATACCTTTCCCCTTGAACCTTAAGCCCGGGATCATCAACGCCGCTAGGCGCTCTATTCTGTCCATCGCCTAGCCCTTCTTCTTGATTGCCGGGTGCTGGCATGTCCTGGATTTAGCGCGAGGCGATGCCTTGAAATGCTCAAGTCGTGGCGAGCCAGAGCTCCCATTCGGTGCTGCCTAATGCGGAGAACGGCACCATCCGCCCCCTGATTATTTCAAGAATCGTTTCTGTAGAGGGTGAAATGAGCCTGGTCCCTTGTAATTACAATTCGCGAGCCGGTACTCCGGCCACGGTGGCTCCGGCGGCGACATCGCGGATCACCATCGCCCCAGCCCCCACCATGGCGCCGCGCCCGATGCCCAGCCGAGGGGCCACGCGCGCGCCGATGCCGAGTTCCGCGCCGTGTTCAACACGCACACCGCCGGCCATAGCCACGGCGGGGGCGAGAGTAGCGAAATCGCCTAGGACGCAATCATGAGCGATGTTGCACCCTGGATTGACGAGTACATGTCGGCCGATGCGAACATCTGCGGTGAGAGAGGAGAAGCCGAACACAATGCTGCCCTCGCCGATCTCCACCGTTTCGCCGAGCCAGGCGGCGGGGTGCAGCAGCGTGGCGAATCTCGCGCCGGCTTCCGCTGCCAGTCGCGCCACGATGGCCTCGCGCGCCGCGGGGTTGCCCAGTGCGACCACGACCTGCAGCGTGGTGTCGGCGCGCAGCATAGCTGCGGCGTCGCGGCGCACCGGCACGCCGTGCACCATATCGGGCGCCTCCATGCCGGGATCTACCGCAAAGGCCACGCATTCGGCCGACCTGCCGGAGGCTGCGATGTCACGCAACACTTGTAAAATTTCACGACCTAGGCCACCGGCACCGAACACCAGCACCCGGCCGGGCGCGCGCGGGTTCACGCGCAGATCGCGACGGCGCGCGCGGTGCGCTCCAGGGTTTCCCGATACGCGGTCTCGTAGGCATCCATCATCCGCTGGCGGTCGAAGCGCGCCTCGGCCACTAGTCGGGCCGTTGCGCGCAGTCGCGCGAAGCCTCCCAGGTCCTGTCGCCAGCCCGCCAGCAGGGCCGCAATACGGGCGTGGTCGCGCGGTATGACGACATGGCCGTTGCGGCCCTCCTCGACCAGTTCGGGAATGCCGCCGACCGGTGCGCCAATCACCGGGATGCCACTTGCGCTGGCCTCCATGACCGCTGCTGGACGTCCGTCAAGCACGGAAGGCACCACGAGAACGTCGATCTCGGCCAGCGCATCGGTCGGATGGCTGGCGAAGCCGGCGAAGCGGATGGCGGCGGCGGCGGGGCCGGCGGCGATGCGAGCCTTCACCTGAGCGGTCATCGCTCCCTCGCCATACATGACACAGCGCAGCCAGGGCAGCTCTGCGTGGAGGTGCTCGGCGAGCGAAACGAAGCCGAGGGGATTCTTCTCAGGCGACATTCGCCCGACATAGCCGAGCACGAGATCCGGCTCCGGCGCCGCGGCAGACCGCCCCGCGGGGACGAAGCGCGCGATGTCCACGCCGCTTTCCACCTGCGTCACGCGCACGCCGTGCGAGGTGCCCTCCAGCAGGCGCACCATCTCCGCACTCTCGACTAGGACACCGTCGAAGCAGCCACCGCGCAACGAGAAGCTGTGGAAATGCGGCCCGTTGTTGTAAAGCGTGTCCAGCATGCGCAGCGCAGACCGCCGTTCTTTAAGGCGCGCCAGCTGCGGATAGGCCCAGGGCGCGCCGATCTGGAGAATAAGGCCAATACCTCGTTCCTCAACGATTCGATCTAACGCATCGGTGCCGCTTTCACCTAGATGTTCCTCCAGGTCGATCAGCCGGCCCTCGGCTGCAAAATCCTCCATCGCATCCATGCTGTGTCCGTTAGCCAACGGCAGGTAGCGCGCGATTGTCACATCATGGTTGCGCGCACGCATCTCCCGCATCACTGCAATGGGGAGGGATTGGTTCACTAGGAATGGGAAGAGGGCGAGGATACCTTGTGCAGAATTCGTTTTGCTGACCATGCCAATTTTTTTTCCTGACCCCGGACCATTGAGCTCTGCTTTGTCCATCCCGAAGGCCATTTCCTCCATTTTGCCAGTCTTCAGTCGTGACGGCTTTGTTTCTGTATGGGCCTGGCCAAACATTCGGGAGTCTCCTGCACCATCGCCTGCAGGAGGCGCTCGGCGCGCGCGAAGGTTTCTGCATCCCTTGATGTCGCTTTCGAACCCGGCCAAATGCACGCCGGGCAGAT
>CANEVG010000287.1 GCA_947442095.1 Sphingomonadaceae bacterium | reverse complement strand
CTTCGCTGGTCAGCGGCATTGCCCGCCAGATCAAGCCGCACTGGACCGCGCCGCAGGGCGTGGATGCTGACAAGCTGGTGACCGTGCTTGCCTGGAGCCTTAACCCCGATGGAAGCCTTGCGGGCAAGCCCGTGGTGGTGCAGCAACTGGGGATCAGCGATGCCAATCGCGCGCAGGCGCAGCGTCATGCCGAACAGGCGATCCGTGCGGTGCAACTGGCCGCGCCGTTTGAGCTGCCCGCGCCCTATTATGCCAAGTGGAAGCGCGTTTCGAGTTTCCGGTTTGACAGGAAGTTGTCGCAATGAAGCCTGCTTTGCCCTCTCTGCTTACGGTTCTGGCGCTGGTGGCGATGAGCGCGCCAGCCTTTGCACAGCGCGTGCCTGGTGCCTCGCCGAGTGCTGCAGGCCCTGCGGAACCGGTTGACGAGGGGCTCAGCGGCTCGGTCACCGACGAAAGCGAATGGCAGGATCTGGGCATCGCGATCCCCGCGTTTCCCACCAACGCGATGCTGCCCACCGCTGCCGATGGCGGCAACACCGAGGCGCTGGGCCGCAATCTGGCGCGCGTTATCTATGGTGATCTCAAGAACAATGGTCTGTTTAAGCCGGTCGGCCCCGATGCGCTGCCCGGCATTGCCTATGGCGAAGTGACCGCGCCCGCGTTTCAGGGCTGGCGTGGGCGTTCGGCGGAAATGCTCGTGCACGGCTTTGTGAAGGCTGCGGCCGATGGGCGGCTCACGGTGGGGTGTTACCTCTATGACGTGGCGCTGGGCAGCGAACTGGCGCGGCAGGGCTATGTGGTGAAGCCCGAGGAATGGCGGCGCGCGGCGCACAAGTGTGCCGACATGGTCTATGCGCGGCTTTCCGGCGAAAGCCCGTTCTTCGACAGCAAGATCGCCTATATCGCCGAGACGGGGCCGAAGGACCGGCGGCGCAAGCAGTTGGCGATCATGGATTCCGATGGCGCGAACCACCGCTTCATCACCAACGGGCAGGCGACGACGCTGACCCCGCGCTATTCGCCCGACTACAGCAAGATCGCGTACCTGAGCTATCTCAACGGCACGCCGCGCATCTATGTCTATGATATCGGCAGCGGGCAGCAGCGGCTGGTGACCGAAGGCAAGGGGCCGACGTTCGCGCCGCGCTGGGCGCCCGATGGCAAGTCGATCCTCTATTCGATGGCGATTGCGGGCAATACCGATGTCTACCGCGTCTCCGCGATGGGCGGCGAATCCGTGCGGCTGACAGATTCGCCGGGCATCGACGTGGGCGGCAGCTATTCGCCCGATGGCAGCAAGATCGTGTTCGAAAGCGACCGTTCGGGCAGCCAGCAGGTCTATGTGATGAACGTGGACGGGACGAACCAAAAGCGCGTGAGCTTCTTTGGCGGGCGCGCGGCGACGCCGGAATGGAGCCCGCGCGGGGACCAGATTGCCTTCACCCACATCGCGGGCAACTTGCGCATCGCGGTGATGAACCCGGGCGGCGGCGAGCTGCGTTACCTGACCGACAGCTGGCAGGACGAAGCACCGACCTGGTCGCCCAACGGGCGCATCGTGCAATTTTTCCGCACGGCCAAGAGTACGGGGCGCACTTCGATCTGGCAGGTAGACCTGACCGGGCGCAACGAGCGGCGCCTGAACACGCCGGTCGATGCTTCAGACCCGGCGTGGGGGCCAGTGCTGCCTTGAGGCCATGCTGAAATTGTTTGCTGATTCGCCGCGCGCGATGCAGGCTGTGTCCGTTTGACAAAGGAGACTTCGCTCGTGACCCGCAAGATCGTGACCATCCTGCTGCTTTCGTCCGGCCTCGCGCTCGCAGGCTGCGCTTCCAAGCCTAAGGAACTGCCGCCCCAGCCGACCGGCACGACCGGCACGACCACGACCAACCCGCCGCCCCCGCAGCAGCCGATGGGGCCGATGCCTGGCAGCCAGGCCGATTTCCTTGCCTCGGTGCTGGCAGACACGATCCTGTTTGACACTGACCGCTATACCATCGACAGCGAGGACCAGGGCGTCCTGCAGAGCCAGGCGCAATGGTTGGCGCGCTATCCCGATCGGCGGATTACCATCGAGGGGCATTGCGATGAGCGCGGCACGCGCGACTACAACCTTGCGCTGGGCGAGCGCCGCGCCAACGCCGCGAAGAACTATCTGGTGAGCGTGGGCATCGATCCTTCGCGCATCACCACGGTGAGCTACGGCAAGGAACGCCCGATCGCGCTCGATTCGGATGAAGCGAGCTGGGCCAAGAACCGCCGCGCGGTGACGATGACCGTGCAATAAACCGGTCCGGCGGATCTGCCGGGCCTTTGGGAAAGCGAAGACGTTTCAATGGCAAGGCACGGCAGATCGGCCGATTGGGGTTTCCCTCGCTGGCGCGGCTATGAGGGCGCGCGCGAAGCGGCGGCCGTGCGCCTATGCGACCGGGTCGGGTGCGATGCCAAGGGCGATTGCCCTGCTCCCAAATCGCCCAACAACCCGGATCGCTGGTACTTCTGCCCGCAACACGCCGCCGAATACAACGCCGGGTGGAACTACTTCGAAGGGCTCGACAAGGAAGAAGCGGAAGAGCGCGAGAAGGCCGAGCGCGGCGACACATCGGGCTATCGCACGTCTGCCTATGATGCGTGGTCTGGCCCGGGCGATGGCAGCCGAAGCCGTGACGAGATGCGCGCGCTGGAAGCCTTGGGGCTTGAGCCAGACGCCGATTTCGAGGCCGTACGCAAAGCGTGGCGTACGCGCGCCAAGGAAGTGCATCCGGATTTGCGCCCCGGTGACAAGGACGCTGCAGCTGAATTCCTGAAGCTGCAGACGGCCTATGAAGTGCTGCGCGCGGCGGAAGAGCGGCGCGAGTGGAAGGGTTCAGACGAAGGCTGAGCCAGTGGCTTGACGTGTCTGGATTTCGCTCGACCCGAACGGGGGTCTGGTCTCAGCTCAGCCTAGTTCTTCGCTTAGCAGCGCCTCGATTCGCACTGCATTTGGGAAGCCTTCTCTGACCCAGCGCGCTTCGACGGCGCGCAGGATGCGGGCGACATCTGGCCCTGCGTTGATCCCGCGGGCGACGATCATGCCGCCTTTCAGCGGGAACTGCGGGACATCCCAGCCTTCGAGCGGTGCGATGCTGCCGCCAGTGATGAGTAGCCGGTCCAGCGCGGCTTCGCGGCCCACGATGTAAGCAAGCCGGCGCGAATCCGCATCCGGCACTTTGCGCCCGGCGACGAGCGCCATATGTTTGCGCTGGGCTAGGGATAGCCGCAGTCGTGCGCCGACGCGCTCTGCCGTGGCGGGGTCAGCCGGGAGCAGCGCGGCGAAGCGGCGCAGCGCCCCTGGTGCAATGCCTTGCGCTTGTTCTGCAGCGATGAGCGCAGGCAGCGCGGCGGGGTCCGCTTCGGGCAGGATCTCACCGAGCACGCCAAGCTGCGCCATGCGCGTGATGGTCGGGGCCGGATCGGGCAAGGCGAGGAGCGCCATGAGCTCGCTGGCGATGCGTTCGCGCGAGAGGCCTTTCATGCCGGGGGCTAGTGCCGAGCAGGCCGCTTCGGCCTCTGCGTCTGCGGGCAGCGAGCCGAAGCGGGCCTGGAAGCGGAAATAGCGCAGGATGCGCAAGTAATCCTCGCGGATGCGCGCCTCTGCTTCGCCAATGAAGCGCAGGCGGCGGGCGGCGAGGTCAGCAAGGCCGCCGAAGTAATCACAGACCCTGAGATCGCGGGGATCGGCATAGAGCGCGTTGATGGTGAAATCGCGGCGCGCGGCGTCTTCTTCCCACTTGGCTGAGAAAGCGACGGTGGCGTGGCGGCCATCGGTGGAGACATCGCGGCGCAAGGTGGTGATCTCGACCGGTCCGCCATCGGTGAGCGCGGTGACCGTACCGTGGGCGAGGCCGGTGGGGACGCTGCGGATGCCGCCCGCTCCCAGGCGCGCGATCACCTCGGCAGGCTCGAGCGGGGTCGCCATGTCGATGTCCTTCACGGGCAGGCCCATCAAGGTATCGCGCACCGCGCCGCCGACATAACGCACGAGGCCTTCGTCCGCCGGATCAAGCGCGGCGACCAGTGCGGCCAGATCGGCGCGCTGAGGCCAGTCTGCGGCGGGCAAATGCACCTCAGCCATGCCAGCGCATCCGTTTGCTAAGGTTGGCGATGATCCCGGCGGTAACGCCCCAGATACGGTGCTCCTGCCAAAGGATTTCAATGTAGCTGCCCTTGCGCCCGTTCCATTCGCCGGTGTGGTTGGTCTGGTTGGCGGAATCGAGCACATGGCCCAGCGGCGGCTCGAACCAGCCCGCGACTTCAGCCGGATTGGGCTGCAGCGGCAAATCGGGCGGGATCACGGCCAGCACGGGCGTGATGTCATAGCCGGTGCCGGTGCGGTACTGGTCGCTCGCGCCGATCACTTGAACGCGCGCGGGATCGATGCCGAGTTCCTCGTTCGCTTCACGCAACGCGGCCTCGATCGGGGTTTCGCCTGCATCGAGCTTCCCGCCCGGGAACGCGGCCTGCCCGGGGTGCGCGCGCATGTGCGAGGGGCGGTGGATCATCAGCACGCCGGGGCCTGCGGGGTGATCCGGCCGGTCGGTCACCGCAATCAGCACGGCGGCGGGGCGGAGCGGGGTATCGGGCAGCGGACGCCAGTCCTCGTAGGCCGGGATGGCCGCTTGGGCGTGACCTGCCGCGAACAGACTGGTAAGGTGCGCGTGCAGGCTCATGCCGGAAGCAGGCTGAAGCGTGCGCCCATGCTTTGTGCGCTAAGCGCTTCGGGGGAGGAAACACTGAGCGCGTGATCGATCAGCTGGCCATAAGTACTGCGGTTGAGCCGCGCCTCGGTGCCGTGGCGCACGGCGAGGTAATAGGCAGGCGTCTCTGCGCTGCCCGCGGCGCGCAAAGGGTGATCGGGGCCGGCGATGACCACATCATCGGTGTT
>CANEVG010000286.1 GCA_947442095.1 Sphingomonadaceae bacterium | reverse complement strand
CCGCGCGATGGCTGCGCGGTGGACGAGGCGAGCGTGATTGCCTGGGCGCGCGAGCGGATTGCCGGGTTCAAGGTGCCCAAGTCAGTCGATGTGATCCCGGCTTTGCCGCGCAACCCATCGGGCAAGATCTTGCGGCGGACGCTGCGCGAGCCCTATTGGGAAGGCATGGACCGGCAAGTCAATTAAGCAGCAGGCAGGCGCGGCGCCGCCGCGCTGCCGCGCACCTGTTCGCGCCACGCGATAATGATCCCGGCGGCAATGATCGCGGGTGCGCCGATCCAAGTCTGCGCCGGGGGCACATGGGCGAAAACCAGCCAGCCCCAGAGCGTGGCCCAGCCAAACTGAGAATAATCCATGACTACGACGCTGGCGACGCTGCCATAGCGCAGCGCTGCGGTCATAAGCAGCTGCGCGGCCAGCCCGGTCACGCCGATACCCACCAGCATGGCCCACCCGGCCAGATCGTGATGCGGCGCGCCCGTCCACAGCACAAACAGCGCAAACGGCGGGGTGCAGAAGGCGGAGAACCAGAATACCACGCTGACCGGCTCCTCCGTCCGGCCAAGATCACGCAACTGGATTGAGATCAACGCAACCAGGAACGCTCCGATCACACCAGTGACCAGGCCCGTTGGTGGGAGGTGCGCGCGGTCCGGCCCCGCGATAATGGCGATCCCGACAAGGCCCAGCACGACCGCCATCCAGCGCCAGGGCCCGACTTTCTCACCAATCAGCACGACCGCGAGCAGCACAGCGAAGATCGGCGCGGTGAAGCCCAGCACCGTGGCTTCCGCAAGTGGCAGGATTTGCACCACGCCAAGCGTAAAGAACACGCCAGTGCCGCCAAGAACTGCTCGCCGAGCATGGATTGATAGCCGCTGGGTGCGCAGTCGCGAAACCTCGCCGCGCGCGGCAAGCCAGCCCAGCAGCAGGACTCCGGGAATGAACTGCCGCCAGAACAGCATCTCTGGCAGCCAGATGCCGTGCTCCCCGGTCAGCTTGACCAGCAGCAACATGACCGAGATCACCGCCATCGCAACAAGGCGCAAGGCAAGTGCATACATCGGGCGTTGAACAGGGACCATGGTCCTGCCCTTAAGGCAGGACCATGTGCGATCAAGCCATTAGGTTAGAGGCATGCCTCGAGGTACGCCTGATCGAACCCGAACTGGCGGGCCTTCTCCAGCGTATAGGGGCGCAGGCCCGAAGGGCGGAACTCGCCGATGATCTTGCCGTCTTCGCTCTCGTCAAGATACTCGAACTTGAACAGCTCCTGTGTCACGATCACATCGCCTTCCATCCCGATTACCTCGGTGATGTTGGTGGTGCGGCGCGAACCATCGCGCAGGCGCTTGACCTGGACGATGAGATCGACCGATTCGGCGATCTGGCGCGAGATCGCTTCTTTGGGGATCTTGATGTCGCCCATCAGGATCATGTTTTCCATACGACCGAGGCATTCGCGCGGGCTGTTGGCGTGGAGCGTACACATCGAGCCATCGTGACCGGTGTTCATGGCAGCGAGCAGATCGAAGCATTCCGCGCCGCGGATTTCGCCCAGGATGATCCGGTCAGGACGCATACGCAGCGCGTTCTTCACAAGATCACCGATGGTGATCGCACCCTGGCCTTCAAGGTTCGGCGGACGGGTTTCAAGCGGCAGCCAGTGCGGCTGCTGCAGACGAAGTTCGGCCGCGTCCTCGATGGTCAGCACGCGCTCGCCCGGATCGATCATCTTGGAAAGGGCGTTGAGCATGGTGGTCTTGCCCGAACCCGTGCCACCCGAGATGACGACGTTCATGCGACATGCACCGGCAATCTTGAGCGCAGTCGCCATCTTGTCCGACATCGAACCGAAATCGCGCAGCATGTCGATCGTGATCGGCTTCTCGGAAAACTTACGAATTGAGATGGCAGTGCCGCGCAAGCTGAGCGGTGGGACGATGACGTTGACGCGGCTGCCGTCCTTGAGGCGGGCGTCGGCCAGCGGTGTGGTCTGGTCGACGCGGCGGCCAACCTGGTTCACGATACGCTGTGCGATCTGGAACAAGTGGCTTTCATCGCGGAACCGGATCGGCGCGATGATCAGCTTGCCCTTCTTTTCGATATAGGTCTGTTCCGGCCCGTTCACCATGATGTCGGTGATATCCGGATCGTTCAGCAGCTCCTCGAGCGGGCCGAAGCCAAGCAGTTCGTCGATCAGCACCTTTTCCAGTGCGAACTGCTCGCGCCGGTTGAGGGTCACCTTGAGCTCGGCCAGCACTTCCATGATGATCGGGCGGAACTCTTCGGAAAGCTCTTCCTTGGTCAGCGTGGCAGCCGCTTCGGGATCGACGCGTTCGAGCAGGCGCGGCAACACCTGTTCCTTGATCTTGTGCACCGAAGCTTCGAAGCCTTCGGCCTGGTAGCCGGCTTCCGCCACGCCATTGGCGCGGTCGGCCAGACGGCTAAGGGCGTCCGACTTGTTGTTCGCGCCGGCATCGGCGGCGTCCAAGGTCGGAAGCGGCGGGAACTGTTCGCCGCCCATTGGCACCGGAGCCGCCGAACCTGAACCTTCGCCCGATTTCATCGGACGCGCCACGCCGAATGCGGGGCGCATCGGCGTGCTGCTCCCACCAACTCCGGACTTGCGGCCAAATGCGCTCATGCAGAAATTCCTGTCCTCTGAGCGGAAACCATGAACCGAGAATGGTCAGCGCAAGCTTCCGATGCGTGGTGAATACCGGCGAAACCTTCAGGATTCCCTAAACCCATCCCGCTTTGCACCAGATGGCCCTCCCGGTCCGCGCCCGGACAGCGGCCAATACCTCGATTATCCAGCAAAATTGGGCCGTGCAGCGTCCGGCCAACGGCCATTCCAGCACGTCTTTGGTTCCCTTATCGGGACAAGCGCGCGGCTCGCGGGGCGAATCGCGGGGTTCATCCGGTCCAGCGGCGCGATGCAGGTGGCATAGCCGGTGAGCACGACGCCCAAGTATCCGCAGAGCACCGCCGGAACACGTGGCAACAGCACTGCGCGCGCTGTTTCGCCAAAGGGAACCGCCAGGCCGATCAGGAACACGATGACGGCAATGCGGCGCGCCGCCTGCCCGTTCTGCTCATCCGCCGCCGGTGCCAATCGCAGCACGCCCGCTATGACAATCGCCATAAACGTGAGCGACGGGATCGACACGCGCATCATGAAATCGGCCCCCTCGCCGATGCGGCCGAAGGGCAGCGCCAGCAGCATGACCACCGCCAGCAGCGCAGTCGCTCGGTCGAGCGACCAGGACCTCCGCGTCAGGCACAACCCGCTCAGAAACGGTATGATCTCGGGACTGTAGAACGCCGCATGAACCAGCGGCCCATACTGCCGCGACCGCCCAATGCCACCGATAATGGAACATGGCCAGCATCGAGACTTGCGCGGGCCGGAAACTGCCGCGATGTGGGAGCTGCCATGCGGCTTTGCTCCGCATTGCCGGAGGGGCACGTGCGCAATCAGGGCAAAGACGGAGAGGCCAAAGGCGGGAAGGCCGCAGATGGCCAGATCAGGGATGCGCTCCTGTTCGCGCTGGGCGGTTTCGCGCTGCTTTCAACCGGCGATGCGCTGGTGAAATCCATGGCGGGCCAATGGCCGGGCCCGGCGATCGCGGCGTTGCGCTATGTTTTTGGTACTCTGGGGCTTTCTGCCATACTGCTGCTGCGCGAGGGCTGGGGTGGCTTTCGTATGCAGCGCGTTGGCTGGCAGGCGATCCGGGGCTTTGGCATCGCCCTTTCGGCGACGACTTTTTTCACCGCCGTGCAGATCATGCCGATGGCCGAGGCGACCGCGATCTCGTTCACCAGCCCTATGGTAACCGCGCTCATGGCCGCAATCGTGCTGGGCGAGGCGATGCGGCGCGCGACCTGGATCGCCAGCCTGATCGCGTTTGCCGGGGTGCTGATCGTGCTGCGGCCCAACTTCGCGGTCATCGGCCCGGCCTCGGTGCTGCCGCTGTTTGCCGCGTTCGGCATGGCGCTGTTGATGATCGGCAACCGCGCGGTGCTGGGGCATGGCACGGCGCTTGGCATGCAAGTCAGCGTGGCGATCTGGTCGACGGTGTTTCTGATCCTGTTCACGCTGGCGGGGCACGTCAGCGGCATAGCCATGCTCCATGTCGGCATGCCGGCATGGAGCGTGATCGGCAAAAGCGCCGCGATCGCTTTTACGGGAAGCAGCGCGCACGTGCTCATCTACATGGCCACCTCGCGCGCCGGGGCGGGCACCATCGCGCCGATGACCTACTTCCAGCTGCTCATGGCCGGCTTTTATGGCTGGCTACTGTTTGGCGAACACCCCGATGCCACCGCGCTGATGGGCGCGGCAATCATCGTGGCCGCAGGGCTCTACCTCTGGCGCAGCGGGCAAATGACCGACGAGCCGCAAGGCACCGATTGAACCGGGCGGTCAGAGCACCCCGAGCAGTGGCTCGAGGCTCTGCAGCAGCACCGAAGGGCGGTCGCGCTCGGGCAGTTCGGCATCCCCGGCCATGATCCCCGTCGCCATCCCGACAGATAGCGCGCCGACGGCATTGGCCATGCGCATTTCCAGCGCCGGATCATCGCCCACCACCACCATGTGCTTCGCCGCGCTGCGCGGCAGGCCCATCAAGAGCCGTGCGGTATCGAAGGCGACGCGGGAGGGTTTGCCAAGGATGCGCGGGCGCTTGCCGGTCATCGCGGTCAGCATTGCGTTGATCGGGTAGCTTGCCCCGATGGCGCGGCCATTGGCAGTGGCGAAGAAGGGCACATTGCTGGCGGTCAGCAGGCGAGCACCCTTCCACAAGGAATCGCAGGCCGCCTCCAGCGCGGGGAAATCAAATTCGCGGAACCATCCAGTATAGACCGCTTCCACGCCCTCGGCTTCCTCGGCAGGCCCCACAACTTGCAGTCCCGCATCATCAAGTG
>CANEVG010000285.1 GCA_947442095.1 Sphingomonadaceae bacterium | reverse complement strand
GATCGTGGCGGGGAACGATACCACACGCAATTCGATCAGCGGACTGGTCGAGGCGCTGCATCTCTATCCGCAGGAGCTGGAGCGTCTGCGCGCGGACCCCACTCTCAGCGCCAATGCCGCACAGGAAATCATCCGCTGGCAATCGCCGGTGACGCACATGCGCCGCACCGCGACGCGCGATGTCGAAGTGGGCGGGCAGCTAATCCGCGAGGGCGAAAAAATCGTGATGTGGTACATTTCGGGCAACCGCGACGAGAGCGTGTTCCCCGATGCTGAGCGGTTTGACGTGACCCGCGAGAACGCGCGGCGGCACATCGCTTTCGGGCACGGCATTCACCGCTGTGTGGGTGCACGGCTGGCTGAAGTGCAGATCGCGGCGGTGATCGACGAACTGGTTTCGCGGCGGCTGCGGGTGCTGCCGGTGACTGCGCCCGAGCGGCTGGCGAGCCCGTTCCTGCATGGGTTCAACACCATGCCGGTGCGGCTGGAGCAGGATTGAGCGGCATGAACGCGCGGGTCTGCATTATTGGCGCGGGGTGCAGCGGGATCACCGTCGCCAAGCGGCTGAAGGATTATGGCATCGACTACGAGCAGTTCGATGCCTCGGACGATATCGGCGGCAACTGGTACTTCAACAATCCCAACGGCATGTCGGCCTGCTATCAGAGCCTGCATATCGACACCTCCAAATGGCGGCTGGCATTCGAGGACTATCCGGTGCCGGCGGACTGGCCCGATTTCCCGCACCATGCGCAGCTCCTGCAGTATTTCCGTGACTATGCCGCGCACTTTGGCCTGCGCGAGGCGATCACCTTCAACACGGGAGTGGAGAAGGCGGATCGGTTGCCAGAGGGCGGCTGGCAAGTGCGGCTCTCGAATGGCGAAACGAGGGCCTATGAAGCGCTGGTGGTGGCGAACGGGCACCACTGGGCGGCGCGCATTCCCGAGTATCCGGGCCATTTTGATGGTGAGCAAATCCACAGCCATGCCTTCCGCAGCGCGTTCAAGCCGGTGAACTGCGTGGGCAAGCGCGTGCTGGTGGTGGGCATGGGCAACAGCGCGATGGACATTGCCTCCGAGCTCTCGCAGCGCTCGATCGCGTCGCGGCTCTTCGTTTCGGCGCGCCGCGGGGTGTGGGTGCTGCCGAAGTATTACAAGGGCCAGCCCATCGACAAGAATCCGGCCCCGGCGTGGATTCCGCGCAAACTGCGCACGTGGCTGGGCACGCGGATGATCAAGGGCCTTGTCGGGCGGATGAGCGATTACGGCCTGCCCGAGCCCAAGATCGGCCCGTTCGATGCGCATGCCACCGTTTCAGGCGAGTTTCTGCTGCGCGCAGGGTCTGGCGATGTGGTAATGAAGGGTGCGATAGAGCGCCTGGACGCAGACGGCGTGGTGTTCAAGGACGGCAGCCGCGAGCCATTGGACGTGATCGTCTGGGCGACGGGATACGACATCCGTTTCCCGTTCTTCGATGACCCTGCATTCTGTGCGGACGCCGATAACAAGCCGCCGCCTCTTTTCAAGCGAATCATGAAGCCCGAAATTCCAGACTTGTTCTATGCCGGCCTCGGGCAGCCCTTGCCGACGCTGGTCAACTTTGCCGAGCAGCAGTCCAAGCTCATCGCGGCCTACCTCGCGGGGACCTACACCCCTCCCCCGGCAGACGAGATGAATCAGATCATCGCGGCGGACGAGGCCTATCACACCGGGCATTACTACGCGGCGCGGCGGCACACGATCCAGCTCGATTTCGATGCCTATGTGCGCGATCTGAAGAAGGAACTGGCACGGGGGACCGGGCGCGCGAAGGCGGCTTGAGGGGGGTAGTTTGAAGGGATTGCAAAGGCCCGCATCCGGTTGTTCGGCAGGTTGCGACCGAAGCTGGTCGTTCGCGGGCGCCGTGCTGAACGGCAGTTTGCGCTGAAGCCTGCTGCTGGAGCGGCGGGAAGCTGTCCGGCGGTAATGCGCTCATGCCGGTCGTTCGCTTTGGTGCTTTTTCGTAACCAGACGCAGTCGTTAGCTACCTTGAGTGACCATATTGCGGCAATCTGCCAGCGCCATCGAACGGCCAAGAGCAGATGGCAACGCATACCGATATCGACAAGCCAAACCACACGGCTCAAATCAGCCCGCGCGCAAGCCACAAGTCTTCGCGCGGGATGAAGGTGCCTGCATCGTCTGGGGCTGACAGCAATGTTGAAAAGGCTTCGTCCTGCGACAGGAACACCTGGCCGGTCAAATCTGCGAGCAGGCTTGAACGGGCCAGCCGGTCCATTACCGGGCCTTTCACTTCAGACAGGTGAAGCCGAATGCCGGTATCGGCGAGGCGGTGGTTGATGACTTCGAGGCTTTCGAGCGCAGAGGCATCAATCGCGTTGATGGCCGATCCCATCAGGATGACATGGCGCACCTGCGGCCGGTCAGCGACTTTCTCCAAGACATACTCTTCCAGCCAGCGAGCGTTGAGATAGGTAAGGCTCTCATCGACGCGGATCATGATGATTGCAGGATCGGTGATAACAGAGTGGCGAGTGACATTTCGGAAATGCTCGGTTCCCGGCACGCGCCCGACAATGGCGGCATGGGGCCGGGAGGTTCGCCACAACAGGAGAGCCAAGCTCAAGGCGACCCCCGCCAGCACGCCTGGCTCCACTCCGAAACCGAGCGTGATCAGGATCGTTGCAGCCATCGCGGCAAAGTCGGCGCGTGAGTAGCGCCAGACCATACTCACTGTCTTGAGGTCGACCAGGCTGAGCACGGCGACGATAATCGTGGCGGCCAACGTGGCGATAGGCAGCGACGCCAGGAGCGGAGTGAGGAACAGCGCGGCAATGGCAATCCCGGCCGCGGTGATGACGCCCGCAGCAGGGGTCTCCGCACCGGCATCGAAGTTGACCACGCTGCGCGCGAAGCCGCCCGTCACAGGATAGCCGCCGGTAAACGAGGCAGCGATATTGGCGGCGCCCAATCCTATCAGTTCCTGATCCGGGTCGATCCGCTGACGCCGCTTGGCTGCCAAGGTCTGCGCAATGGAAACCGATTCCACGAACCCGATCACCGAAAGCAGCAGCGCTGGCACCAGCAACTGCTGCCAAAGGGCCAAGTCAAACACCGGGAAAGTCAGCGGCGGCAGGCTCTGAGGGATTTCGCCGACAACCTTCACACCTTTGGCTTCAAGGTCGAAGACGACCACGGCCAAGGTCGATAACACCACAGCCGCAATTGGCCCGGACTTGGCGGTCAGGTCCGCCGGACGGGCCGCGAGGCCCAGCCGTATCAGGGCTGGCTTCAACCCCTTACGCACCCAGAACAGAAACGCGAGCGAGGCGAGCCCGACCGCGAGCGTGGGCAAATTGGTGGCGCCGAGATTGCCAGCCAGCGTGGCGAGCAGTTCGGGCATGGCTTCACCCGACGCCCGTATGCCCAGAATCGATTTTGCCTGTCCGGTGGCGATGATGATGCCGGACGCGGTGATGAACCCCGAGACCACCGGGTGCGACAGCAAATTGGCCAGGAAACCGAGCTTGAGCACCCCCATCAGCATCAAGATGAGACCAGACAGCAATGCCAGCACCAGCGCCGCAGCAATGAACTCAGGGGTGCCAGACGGCGCCACAGTGCCTGCTGCGGCCAGCGTCATGAGCGAGATGACCGCTACCGGCCCGACCGCGAGGGTCCGGCTGGTGCCGAAGATGGCGTAGGCGAGGATCGGCAGGATCGAGGCATAGAGGCCGACTTCGGGCGGCAAACCGGCCAGCATGGCGTATGCCAGGCTTTGCGGGATGAGCATGATTGTGACGATGCCCGCAGCCACGCCATCGCTAAGCAGCGTCTGCCGGTTGTAGCTGCGGCCCCATGCAAGGATGGGCATAAAGCGACCGAGCTTCGACACGGGCATTACTCGGGCTTGCCGGCGAGTTCCCCCAACACCGCGGCGCGCGTGCCGGGACGCCAGAAGCCGGCAACCTCGCCTTCACACTGGCGCAGGGCTTCGGCGAATATGGCTTGCGGACGGACTGCGGATTGGGAGGAAAGCGCCTTGTACCCAGTCATTATCTGTCTCCTAGTTGGGATTCCGGGGGGAGAGCAGGCCCTCGGCGGCCGCTGGCAGCAAGCGATGTTCGATCATGCCCGCCAGCATCGCGGCGACGAACAGTGAGGTTTGCCACGCACCCAGCACAAGCCCCGCCAGCGCAGGGCCCGGGCAAAACCCGGCGATGCCCCAGCCGACCCCGAACAGCGCCGCTCCAGCATACAGGCGCCGATCAGGTGCGGCGTTCTCCGGCACCACGAAGCGGGTTTCCAGCGCCGGCCGAGTCAACTTGCGGCGGATCAGGTAAGCCAAGGCGGAAGGGACCAGCGCCGCGCCCATCACGAACGCCAGCGCCGGGTCCCATTGCCCCGTCACATCAAGAAACGCCTGTACACGCGCCGGGTTGACCATGTCGGACAGGACCAGCCCAGCACCGAACACTGCACCAACCAGCAAGGCGGCAAAGACACTGCGCATCGTCAGATCCCCATCACGTGGCGCATAACGAAGACCGTCAGCGCGGCGGTGGCCATGAAGGTCAGGGTCGCCGCAATCGAACGCGGCGACAGGCGCGCCATACCGCACACGCCATGTCCGCTGGTGCAGCCGTTGCCGAGCCGGGTTCCGAACCCGACCAGCAGTCCGGCAATGATCAGCGCGGCGGGCGATGCAGCGATCACGACCTCCGGCCGCCGCACGAACGCCGCTACCAACGCCGCGCCGAGCGGCAGGCCGATCACGAACGCTGCCGCCTGGCGCCACGGCGGCCCGCCTGCCCCGATCCGCGTTGCGGTGGCGAGCATTCCGGACACACCAGCGATACGACCGTTCAGCAGTAGCAGCAGCGCCGCCGCACCGCCGATCAGCAGGCCGCCAGCAATCGCCACCAGCGGG
>CANEVG010000284.1 GCA_947442095.1 Sphingomonadaceae bacterium | reverse complement strand
GCGTCCGTCCGTTGGAGCGCGTGCAGGTTTCGGTCAATGCCAACAACTTGTTCAACACCGCCGGCTTCACCGAGGCAGAAGAAGGCGCGATCCCCGCGAACGGCTTCGTCCGCGCGCGTTCGATCAACGGCCGCACGATCTCGGCTTCGTTGAAGCTGGACTTCTAAGCGTTCCTCCCTCCTCCCCGGGCGCACCCCAGTCCGCGCCCGGGGCCCTTTTTGGGTATGATCGGCTTATGACGTCTGTCTGGTCTGCGCATGCGGTTGCTGCCATCGCGGATAAACCCTTCGCAACAATGCCGCTTATCGACCGCACGGCGGTCGTCCCCATTTTGCCCGGCTTCGATCTGTGGGACTACTGGCCAGTGCAGGAGCTGGATGGCCGCACTGCGAGGATCGCCGGCGGCACGCTGCACATGCTGCTGTCTGCCCCGATCCTGCCCGATCCCGATGCGCGCCACGCGCTCGCACGTCTGCGCCTGATGCACCAGACCGTTGCTGGCTGGCGCGATCTCGGCCCCGTACTCCCGGAAGGCCTCGCGCCGGGCAGCCGCGAATGGTCAGGCTCGGCCACCGTTTCGGCCGCGCATGACCGGATTACGCTCTACTTCACCGCCGCGGGGCATCGCGGTGAGGCCGAAGTGACCTTTGTGCAGCGCTTGTTCGAATGCAGCGCTGCGCTGACAATTACCGGCGGCCTGCCGGGTCTGGGCGAATGGACGGCACCGGTGGAATCCGTGGTCGCCGATGGCGCGGTCTACACCCGCGACATGGCCGGTGGCGGTGCGATCGGCACGATCAAGGCGTTCCGCGATCCGGCCTGGTTTCGCGACCCGGCAGAAGGCGCGGAATATCTCGTGTTCGCCGCCTCACTGGCTGCCTCTACCTCGCCTTGGAACGGAGCCGTTGGCCTTGCCAGGCGCGAGCACGGCCATTGGATGCTGTGCCCGCCCCCCATCACCGCCGACGGGCTCAACAACGAACTGGAACGTCCGCACATCGTGTATCATGGCGGGCTCTATTATTGCTTCTGGTCCACCCAGCGGAAGGTTTTTGCCAAGCCCGGTCCAGCGGGGCCGAACGGGCTCTATGGCATGGTCGCTGAAGCGATGACGGGTCCCTGGCGGCCGCTCAACGAAACCGGGCTGGTCTTCGCCAATCCCGCCGAAGCACCGATCCAGGCCTACAGCTGGCAAGTGCTGCACGATCTCAGCGTCATCAGCTTTGTCGACCGGCCGGGCCTTGCGGGGGAGCCGGTTGAAGCGGACCTCGCGCGTCGCCACTTCGGCGGGACCCCGGCGCAGCCCGTCCAGCTTGCGCTTTCCGGCACTAGCGCGAGGCTGGCATGACGTCGATCAACCCCCTCATTGCAGGCGTAGAACTAGGCGGCACCAAGTGCATCGCGGTCACCGCGCGCGGTCGGGAGATCGTCTCGCGCGCGCAGTGGCCTACCGGCGATGATCCCGCCGCCACTTTGGGCACGCTGGCTGGGTGGCTTGCCGATGCGCACCGGGCAGAGCCGTTTGCTGCGCTTGGCATCGCCAGTTTCGGGCCACTGTGCCTCGATCCTGCGTCGGCAGACTATGGCTTCATCATCAATACCCCCAAGCCCGGCTGGTCGGGTACCAATGTGCTTGGCCTACTGGCGGGCGATCTCGGCGTGCCTGCCGCAATCGACACAGATGTGGCAGGTGCGGCGCTGGCCGAAGGGCGCTGGGGCGCGTCGGTAGGATGTCCTGTCCATGTCTATCTGACCATCGGCACGGGTATCGGCGGCGGGATCGTCGTGGACGGTAAGCCGCTGCACGGCACGTTCCATCCGGAAATGGGCCACGTCCGCGTGCGCCGGGCGCCAGATGATGCATTCGCCGGTGTCTGCCCGATCCACGGCGATTGCCTTGAGGGCCTTGCCGCAGGGCCGGCAATTGCGGCGCGCGCTGGCCGGTCCGCCGAAAGTCTGGCGAGCGATGATCCGGTCTGGGCACTAGTGGCGGGCGAGGTCGGCGATCTCATGGCTTCGCTGATCCTCACCCTTGCACCCCACCGCATCGTTATCGGCGGCGGGGTTGGGCAAGGTCAGGCGGAGCTGTTGCCGCTGGTCCATGAGGCCGCCGCGGGCCTGCTTGGCGGTTACCTGCCGGGTCACAGCCTCGAAGCACTACGGCGTGTGATCGTGCATCCGGGTCTGGGCGGTGATGCGGGCGTATGCGGCGCGCTGGCACTGGCGCTGGCTCTGCTCGGGGATTGAGTAGGGCCCGCCCGATGGGCAGGCGTACCTCACCATGCGCGGGCGCTGTCACCCGTCCATCAATTGTCACAAGTGTTTATAGTAAATGATTTATAATCAGATCCTTGAAGGGCGCGGACGATTTGCTCTCCTGCGAGATCCTACGTAGGGGGTGTGGGCTTGAAGGTGTCGGCCCGCTGCTTGCAATGGCTTGGCGGCCTGCCGAAGAAAAGCCAGCACGGCGGAGGATGTTGACATGATCAAGCCCGATCTGGCGCGGCGACGCTAAGCCTGCGACGCATAGAGACCGCACCATGGAGCCCCGCCCGCCACCTGCGAAGCGGCCGTCCGCCCAAACGGCACCGCGGCGCGACCCTCTGCTAGATGGCGAACGCCCCGATGGGGTGATCGCCGATATCATGGGCCGCCCGCAGCCCGATGCCCGCATGATTATTGTAGCCAACGAGAAGGGCGGTGTCGGCAAATCCACGATTGCGTTTCACTTGTGCACGGCGCTGGCCGACGCCGGGCTGAAGGTTGCCGCAATCGATCTCGATCGCCGCCAGCAGACCCTTTCACGCGTGCTGCAAAACCGTGATAGCGCAGCGCGCCGATTGGACACCGCGCTGCCGATCCCGCGTCAGATCAACCGGCAGGTGCCCAGCGGTTCGGTGCTGTGCCAGGAAGTCGGCCGCATCGGCTGGGACGCCAATGTGATCGTGATCAACGCTGCTGGCTATGATTCCCCCATTGCCCGCCGGGCCATCGCTCTTGCCGATGCGCGGGTCACCCCCGTCAACAACCCGTTCATCGATCTTGACGTGCTCGAGCATTCTCACCCGGTGCCGCTCGACATCACGGGACCGGGGTGCTTCTCGGCCACAGTCGGTATCCAGCCATAAGAAACCCGCCGTTAGAAACGCAATCCGGGCCAGAGGCGCGCGGCTGCGGTTCCTCCCACCCTCGGGTCCAGACCTCAATCCAATCGAGCAGGTCTTCGCCAAGCTGAAACACCTGCCACGAAAAGCCGCAGAGCGATCCATCGAAGCAACGTGGCGGCGCATCGCTTCGCTGCTCGACGCCTTCCCGCCGCACAAATGCGCCAACTACCTCAGAAACCGAGGCGATGGTGCAGCGTAATGTCATCAAACATCTAAAACATGATCGACAGGGTGGCGCGCGTGCCGTGCTGTTCCGTTCGCGGACCGATAACGCCACTGTAACTGATGGTAATCGCTGAAGACGAGCCAAGGGGTAAGGTCGACTGCGCCTCCAGCGCTGCAGCGTCCTTATCAAGTGCCGCGGCGTAAACGTTGGCCGACTGGTTCAGACCGCCAATCGTCACCAGCGACGCTATGGCGCGGTCGCCTTCGGTCCGCTGCCACGCAGCAGAGCCGGCAAACGTTACCGGGCCAGCCTTGAAGATACTACGGGCACCAAGATTCGCGACGGTGATGTCGTGGCGCTGGTCAGTGCCGGCCAAGGCTGCGATGCCGCCCGTTTCAACGACGGCAGCCACTTTTGTGTCGGCGGTGGCAATGCGGCCAAATGGCGTCAGCTTGCTGTCAACGCCAAGGTTGAAATCAAAGGCGGCTTCCGCGAACAGCTGGACTGTCTTGCCATTTGTCTTGCTGTGCAAACTCTGCTGCAGACCCGGAATCGTGATGGAACGGTTGGTGTCCATGCCCGTGTCAGCGTAAGAGCCGCCAAGGCCAAAATTGAACCTGTTTTTCCTGACGCCTGCATAAATCGCGCCACCGGTATTCGTTATACGCGAACGGCCAAGCATATCGAAGTTGAGGTCTGTCCGCGACGCAATCAGCATGGCACCAATCCTGACGTCAGCCGACAGCAGTTTATCGATACCAGCCAGGATTCCCTGTTGCTCTGTATTGAACCCGGCACCGCGTCCATCCGACTGCACAGTGCTGCGAGTGTCGAGAATGCGAAGCCACATGGTGATGTCGGAACCACGGTTGCCGACCCTGGCCGTCTGCGACGCAACCGGATTGATCGGACCAAAACTGATCCGGTCAAATGCCGCCTCACGCACGGCCCGGGTATCTTCCAGTGCCACGCGGCGTGCGGCACTGTGCACCTCGCCGGAGAACTGTTCCAGCGAACTCGCCAGATTCGCGCCCTGCGTGTAGAGTGCGTAGAAAGGTTGCGGGTTGTAGTCGGCGTTCACCGCGCGGTCGAAGGCGGCAGCGATCGCCGCCCCGTTCGCACCGACTGCAGGCCCGGCAAGCCTGACCAGCGAAGCCGGCCGCAGCCGCAGTGTCACGGCCTGGCCGGTCTGGATCACCAGCGGATCGAACCAGGCTCCAAAGTCGCCGAGGCCGTCAATGGTCGCGAAGCTGCCGTTCACGGCGCTGGCCGCTATCAGCGTGTACTGGCTATTGAACGCGTAGACCCCGCTAGCGACGTTGAGCTCCAGCGCGCCGCCAAGCGCAGCGGTTCCCGATACGTTGAGTTGGTCAGCGCTGGCTGGAGACACTTCTATCTCCAGAACAGAGCCATCCTCGAGCATCAGGCTGCCATTCACCGAAAGGGTCCCGATGGAATTGCCGGGCGCGACGGTCGATCCAAGTTTTGCGGTCAACGACCCCACTGTCCCGGTTCCACCTAGAACAGCCCCGCGGTTTAAGGTCACAGCCGAACCCGCCAGCGACCCGTTTACATTGAGGCGCGCCCCGGACACCGTTGTCGC
>CANEVG010000283.1 GCA_947442095.1 Sphingomonadaceae bacterium | reverse complement strand
GGCACAACCTGTTTGCAGCACTGGGAGGCACACTTGTCGAGGAAACCGACAAGGCTGTGTTCGACCAGCACTTCACAGGCAGCGTGGCGGCTTGGTTCGAGGGCGGCAAGAGCAGCCCCGACGTGCTGCTGATGCGCTTCGATATCGCCAGGGCGGAAATCTGGCAGACCGACACGGCAATCGCCGGCCTGCTGCACCGCCTGACCGGCGCGGCCGGCGAACGCGGTGAGCACGAGGCGGGTTCGATCACCTGAGGCTTTGGGCCGGCTCGCACGAAAACAGGGAGCGGCCTTGCGGCCGCTCCCTGTTTCCTGTGCCGGGTTCGTGTGTCAGATCGTCTGGAATGTGCTGTAATAACTGTCCACTTCGCGGCCGCGCGCATTGTCGAAGCCGTCGTCGTTAGCCGAATCGTATTTCGGCGCGCCCTTCAGCGCGTCTTTATCGAGATCGACGACATAGCCGCCATGTTCGGGCGAATAGCGCAGCTGGTGCCATGGGATCGGATAGTGATCGCTGCCCATGCCAAGCAGGCCGCCAAACTCCAGAACGGCGTATTCCACCTGGCCGGACATCTTGTTGACCATGAAGCTTTCGATCGTGCCGAGCTTTTCGGCGTCGTGGCCGTAAACCGTTGTGCCTTCGACCTTGCGCGAGGAAATCGTGTTGTTGGTCTCTTCGGTTTCGAGACCGGTTTCGTCGTGATGGGACATGATGCTCTCCAATGGGTTGGTGAAGCGCAAATGACCCGCGCGCTGAAATGATCCGTCGCCGCCAGCGCCTTTGTCTGAACGAGGCCGAGGCGTGGCCGAAGCAGGACAGGCAGTTGGACGCGGCCCGCTGCGTAAGGGCGAGGGAACAAGATACCCGGCTCGCGGATTTCCCGGAGCCAAGCCCCGCGATCCTCGCGCGCGCATCCGGAGCCCTGTCATGGCCACTGTCCCCCAACCTCATCCTTTGTACGATCCATCACCTGATCTCCCGTCCTCGCCAACAGAACCCGAAATCCCGGTGCACGACCCGGACGATCAACCGATCGAACCGCACGCAGGCCTCCCGCCGGAAACGGTGAACCTTTCCGAAGAGGACGAGGACGCGCAAAGCCAAACGGTGGCGGCCGATGCGGCCGTGGTGGAGGAAAGCCCGTTTGGCCTCGAGGGGTCGGTCAAGGTCTCGTCCGGTAGCCCCGAAGACGATGTGGAGGATCTGGTCGATCACATGCACAGCATGGTGCGCTCAGGCCGGATCGACATGGATGCCTTCCGCGGCGAGCGCAGCGACGACGACGAGGAAGGCGCACTCGGGCCGGGCGGCGAGGAGGACTGAGGCTGCGCGGCGCGCTCGCCCTGACGGGCGCACCTGGCGACGGTTCCTGTCGCGCGCCGGAGTAGGGGTGCTGCAAACTCGCCCGAATTGGCGAATTCTGATTGTCCTTGCTGGACTATGCCGGGCGCTTCAATCAGTGTCAGCCGCATGAAATCCTCATCGTTCGAGCCGCGTCTGCCTTTTTTGCCTTTGGCGTGGTTCGTTGCCGCGCTGGCGGGGGTTGTGGCACCGGCGCTCGCGATGCTGCTGCTGGTGGACACGCCCGCGCCGGCTCCGCTGGCTTTGGTCGGCGGCCCGATCCTGGCCGTTGGCCTGATGGGCTTTGGCATGATCGGAGCCGCCGCTGCCGGACGGCTGTGGATCGGCGTCCTCGTTGCTCTGCTGTCAGGGGGCAGCCTCATCCTTCTGGCGCGCGTGCTCGGCATGCCGCCCCTGCCGCATCCGTTCTCAACCGGGCTGGCGCTTGTCATCGCCAGCATCAGCTTTGCCGCGCGGGGCACACTGTTTGCCAGCACCGTAGCCGCCAGGGGCTGGTGGATCGCCGTTAGTGTTGTCAGCGGCGAGGCAGCCATGGTGTTCATGGCTTCGGCTTGGCCGGGCTTGTGGCCGGATTGGCTGCTTGTCCTGCTCCCTGCGCAATGGGCCAGCACCGCGATCCAGACGGCGCTCACGGGTACGGGCACGCGCGCGGCGGCTGCCGCTCTGGCGGCGCTCGCCGGTACCGCAGCCGTCACGCTGCTGGTGGCCCGGCTGTGGCGACGCGGCTGGCCCTACTTGCTGATGTTTACCGCTTGGCTGGGTCTCTCCGCCGTCGTCTGGCATTGGCCCGGCCCACACATGCCGCGCGCTGACCTTGTCATCGCCGCGGCACCTGCCGGGCAGATTGCGCCCATGGCTGCAATGCCGCCCGATCCCGCGACCGCCAGCGCGCTCGCCCGCGTGAAGCGCCAGATCGAAAAGTGGCCCGCTGCTGCAGCACCAGACCTAACCCAACGGGCGCGCAACCTGCTGCTGATCGCCGCTGTGCCCGATCTCTATGATGCCGAGCCGCTACAATCCCATCTGCCACTGCTGGTCGCAGCCGAACTGAAAACACGCCTGCCCAAAGATCGGCGCGCCTCCATTCTCGCCGCCATTGCCGCCGATCCCGCAGCCGGAAGTGTCGCTGCCCGCGAAACCCTGCCGGAGTTGGGCCTGCCAGCCAATCTGGGGAATGAAGCACCGGTGCGGAACCGGATGGGGCTTTTTGCCGCTCGGCTCAGCGAACAGTAGCCCATGCCATTTGCGCTGCCAGGGCGCCCTGCGAAGGCAGGTCGCGTTTAGGTCGCAGCGCAAGGAGTAGGGCCAGACTCTTTCGGGCATTCACATGCCAGGTTCAAAGCCACGAGCAGCGGACATGGTTGCAGATTGGCCTGCCACATCTGCCGTGATCTGCGAATTCGCCGTGCCCATCGGATATATTCTGTGTCACGGGGTTTTCACGAATCATGCTTAACGTGTGCTTCATCAGAATATAAATCTCCTAATTTTCAAAGCAATTGGCGCACATTTTTAGCATAGCATCCTGTTGTGCTGATGGTCTCGTGCGCCATATTACCAAAATATTTGTCATGAAATGCCATAATACTGTAAATTATGACGATAATATTGCAAATATTGGTTTCGATCTAGTTGGATGCGCACAATGTCGTCGGCACTCGCAAGTGGCCGAACCTCTTCGCGCAATCTCGCATTCCCAACCATCCTGAACCTGTCGCGATTTTTCGGAGCCCGTCATGTCAAACGCCTATCACAGCCTCGCATCCGGCAATTTCAGCCAGAATTGGAGCGTCGGATTGATAACTGTCAACGATGACTGGTCGGGCGTGCCCTCGATCCTCGGTTACCGAACCGGCGATGTGACCTCCCTGACCGGGGTCGATGCGCAGACGGTCCTGACGGATACCGGCTTCGCCGTGAATGTGATTGCCAATCAGGCGGCGACTGCCACCACCGGCGGTGTGATCGATGTCGATCAGTCGACCGCCAACCCGGTGATCGGCCTGCAAGGCTCGAACAGTTCGGATTATGCCGCGCTCGTGTTTCATCTGGATGCCACCGGCCGCCAGAACGTCCGCTTTCAGGCCAATGTCCGCGATCTTGATGCGGGCGCAGACAATGCGGTGCAGCAGGTTGCGGTCCAATATCGCGTGGGCGCCACCGGCAACTGGACCAATCTGCCCGCCGCCTACATTGCCGACGCCACCACCGCCGGCACGGCAGCGCAAGTCACCGCGATTGACGTTACGCTGCC
Organism: Sphingomonadaceae bacterium; assembly: GCA_947442095.1. GTDB lineage: Bacteria > Pseudomonadota > Alphaproteobacteria > Sphingomonadales > Sphingomonadaceae > Novosphingobium. The sequence continues at coordinate 1,344 of CANEVG010000283.1, read as the reverse complement.
CGCTGACGTTAACAATCAGGCGCAAGTTCAAGTGCGCGTGCTGACCACCAATGCGGCGGGCAGTGACGAAATGGTCGGCATCGATGATATCGCGGTGAGTTCAATTGCGCTGGGCAATTCGGCCACGCTGGCGGTGAACGATGTGGCGATCGTCGAAGGTGACGCCGGCACCAGCCTGCTCACCTTCACCGTCACGCGCTCGAACGATAGCACTGCGTTCAGCGTGAACTACGGCACCGCCGATGTCACCGCCTTCGCAGGCAGCGACTATTTGACAGCCTCTGGCACGCTCACCTTCGCGGCGGGCAACGGTCAGCTCACGCAGCAAGTGAGCGTCACGATCAACGGCGACGTGGGCGTCGAAGCCAGTGAGACGCTGCAACTGGGCCTCTCGGGCATCACCGACGCGAGCGGCACGACAACGTTCACTGATGCGTCGGGCACGGGCACGATCACGAATGATGATGTTTCGTCGGTTGCCGGGATCAGCATCGGCGATGTCAGCATCGTCGAGGGCGACAGCGGCTCGCAAGTGCTGCAGTTCACCGTTACGCGGGGCAACAACAACGGCGATTTCACGCTGGATTATGCAACGAGCGACGGCACCGCAGCGGCGGGCAGCGACTATGTCACCAGCAGCGGCAGCCTGAGCTTTATCGCGGGCGGCGCGCTGACGCAGACGATCAGCGTCACGATCAACGGTGACACCGCCGTCGAGACCGACGAGGCGTTCAACGTCACGCTTTCGAACCTTGCGAGCACCAGCGGCGCGGCAGAACTGACCGATGCGACCGCAGTCGGCACGATCACCAACAACGATAGCGGCGCGCTGGTAACCCAGATCCACCAGGTTCAGGGCGCGTTCTTCTTCTCGCCCCTCCTCGCCGCCGAAGGCATCAGCAGCTACAACACCGCAACCGCCGCGCAGGTCACCGTGACCGCCATTGTCACCGCCATCGATACGTTCGGTTCGGTGCAGGGCTTCTACATCACCGAGCCGACCGCCGAGTGGGACGCCAACAATTTCACCTCGGAAGGCATCTTTGTCCGCACGACCACGCCGGTTTCGGGGCTCACGGTTGGCGAGAGCGTCACTGTCACCGCCAATGTGATGGAATATCAGGATTTCACCAACCTGCCTCGCACTTTCCTGGTCAATGCAACGGTGCTGCAGGGCAACGACAGCAACGCGCTGCCCACGTTCGTCATCGACGGCACGGCAGGCCGCAAGATCCCGACCGATATCATCAGCGACGACAATCCCGACTTCAAGGATTCGAACGGTGCGAGCGGCACGTTCGACCCGCTTAGCGATGCGCTCGACTTCTATGAAACGGTGGAAGG
>CANEVG010000282.1 GCA_947442095.1 Sphingomonadaceae bacterium | reverse complement strand
GATGACGAGCATGGCTGGTCGGACACGGCGGTCTTCAATTTCGAAGGCGGTTGCTACGCTAAGATGATCCGCCTTTCGGCCGAGGCCGAGCCGGAAATCTTTGCAACGACCAAGCGCTTCGGCACGATCCTCGAGAACGTGGTGATCGATCCAGAGACGCGGAAGATCGACCTCGACGACGCCTCGCTCGCCGAGAACAGCCGCGGCTCTTACCCCATCGAGTTCATCCCGAACACGAGCGAGTAGAACCTCGGCCCGGTTCCCGCAAACATCATTTTCCTCACCGCCGACGCCTACGGCGTGCTGCCGCCGATCGCGCGGCTGACGCCTGATCAGGCGATGTATCACTTCCTCTCGGGCTACACTGCGCGCGTGGCGGGCACCGAAATCGGCGTGACCGAGCCGGAAGCGACCTTCTCCACCTGCTTTGGTGCACCGTTCATGCCGCGCCATCCTTCGATCTACGGCAACCTGCTCAAGGAGCGGATCGCCAAAGGCGGCGTGAAGTGCTGGCTGGTCAACACTGGCTGGTCAGGCGGTCTCGCCACAATGCCGGGCATCAAGCGCATGCCGATCAAGGCGACCCGCGCGCTGCTCAACGCGGCGCTCGACGGCAGCCTGAACAGCGCCGAATTCCGCAAGGATCCCAACTTCGGCTTCGAAGTGCCGGTCTCGGTTCCGGGCGTCGACACCAAGCTGCTCGATCCGCGCGGTGCATGGGCGGACGGCGATGCCTACGATCGCACGGCACAGGAACTGGTGCGCAAGTTCATCGACAACTTCGCGCAGTTTGCCGATCACGTGGACGAAAGCGTGCGTCAGGCAGCCCCGGTTGCGGCGGCAGTCGCAGCCTGACTTCCAAGCCCATCCGCCTCTTCGCCGATGACGCTGCTGTGCGGTGCATCGGCGAAGGGCTGCTTGCCCGCACTCTCCCCAAGGCGGATTGGACGCACGAGGCGCATCTGGCCGCGTGCCTCTGGCTGCTGCGTGAGCGGCCCGACTTTATGCCCGAGACCGGCCTTCCGGGCACGATCAGCGCCTATAACGTGGCTGCCGGCGGGGAGAACACCGGCAGCGCGGGCTATCACGAAACCCTGGCCCAGCTTTACGTGCGCGGTGCGCGGGCTTTTGCCGTGACACTGCCGCAAGGCATTGCGCTCGTCGATGCGGTCAACGCGCTGCTAGGATGCGAAACCGGCGACCGCCAGTGGCCGCTGTGCTTCTATTCGCGCGAGCGTCTGTTCAACGTCGCCGCGCGGCGCGGGTGGATTGAGCCGGATCTGGCGGACATTCCAACGGGCTGATCTCCCTCACCCCGTCCGGCGCGGGACGAACGGATAAGTCCGGCGCTCCAGAACTTCCTGCACCGCGCGGTGAGCTTCCTTGATCGCGGCATCGGTGTGCGGGCTGGCAGCGGCGTCGCTATTGGCGATGCTGACCAGGCCGAAGGGTTGGCGGCCGACCACGCAGGGGCGCTCCGGGCACTCGGTGTAGACCCATTCGACCGGATCGTAGATCGAGTTGTAGGTGTAGGAATAGCCGTGCGGCCAGCGGTTCATGGTGATCGCGGCGATATCGGTCGCAGCGTTGAAGCCTGCACCGCCGAGTGTGCGCTGGAGTTGGCGGCGCGTCTCGCGTTCGAAATCGGCGAAGCTGATCTCGAGCAGTTCGGCACGCCCCACGCGGTGCTGATCGCGGCGCGGCAGGCCGGGTTTGTTCATGTACTTCACGAGGTGCAGCACCACCGGCTCGTCAGGTGTCTGCGGGTGCTTCAGGTCGCCGAGGCTGGCCGCTTCGGTCAGGCCCACTTCCTGATGGTACATCGTGGGGCAGTGGAAATTGGCCGCCCCCAGCTTCACGAAAGGCCGCCAGTTCGTCACCGCCACGCTGGTGTAGACCATCGGGCCCTTCACGCCATAGGCGAGCGCTTCCTTCTGCGCCGTGGGCAGTTCAGGCATCATGTAGGGGATCATCCCGTTCCACCCGGCCATGATCACCGCCTTGCCGCGCACCTCAACGAGCTTGCCATCCTTCGAATAGTGGATGGCCACGTCCTTCGCGCTCGCCGGATCGCCGCGATGCGCAACCTTGAGCACCAGGCTGGACAGCCGAATGCGCGTGGACGCGCCCGGCCGGTCGAGCGCCGAATAGTCGATCACCGCCGTGCCCATGTCCTCCTGCGAACGGCCCGCCGTTGCCTCTGGTACCAGCTTTGCGACCAGCAGGCGCGCGAGCGTGGCGTTGCCGTCGGGGAAGTGGATTGACTTGTCGCCCTCGCGCTGGCGGCCATGCTGCCCGCCGGGGAGATCGGCGAAGAGGTCTGCGGGCACGTCTCCCAGCGCCATGCCGGAAAAGCCCGGATAGCCCTGAACCCATGCAAACAGCGCCGGCACCGCATCGCCGCCGACGCAGAAGCTGGCCATGCCGATGTTCTGGAACAGCCAGTAGGCCTGAGGATCGACGCCCACCTTCTCCATCAGGAACTGCTTGTAGGAATGGCGCGCGAGCCAGTCCTTCTTTGCGTCCTGATCGAGCCCGGGGAGATAATCGGGCTGCGCAGCGGCAAACAGCCGGTCCAGATCGGCGCGGGCCTTGGCCGTCAGCGGGGCCTTGGCGAGCTTGTCCGGCTCGATCCGCCCGCCGCGCCAGCCGCCGCCCATGGCCAGCACCACATCCTTGCCGCCGAACGTCTCCGCATCGAACACCATGCCGTGGCCCATGCCGAGCGATTTGTAGAGCCCGGCATTGGCGCTGTTCTCACGCTCGTAGCGCGCAATATCGACGCCCAGATCATCGAGCAGGGTGCGCGACCACTGGTCGTAGCGCGAGGGGCTTTCGATATTGAGCGTGCCGCCGTTCACCACCAGCTTGCGGCCATTCACGGTAAACTCGTTGCGCTTGGCATGGCCGCCGAAATCGTCGTGGTTGTCGAGCACCAGGACCTTTGCGCCCGGCCCCACGCGCTTGTGGAAGAAGTGCGCGGCGGAAAGCCCCGAAAGCCCCCCACCGACAATCACGAGATCATAGACCTCGCCGCTGTCGGCCGCCTCCGCCAGCTTGAGCGACCCATCGCGCAAGGCATGCGCTGCCTCGAACGCGCCGTCATGCGAGCCGCGCAGGCCAGTGCGCGCCGGGGGATAGGGGTTGGTGTCGGTTTGCGCGTCCATCATGAGCGGAGGGGCTTTAGCGAAGGCAGGCATGCCAGCAGCCAGCGCGCCCGTGGCCACCGCCACCCCGCTCACGAAATCGCGCCGCGTGATGGCGCGGTCCATGCCCAGTTTTCGGTCCTCGTTGGTCATGCGCTCAGCCCCTTTCCCATCGTCGGCACAGACTTGCGCTGAGACGCGGGCCTGTCCAGCCAGAAAACCGGTCAGCCGGAAAAGGCAGGAGTGGCGCGCAGCAGGTTGTAGGCCTCAACCACCGTCTGCAGCTGGCCTTCGTGGCTGCGGTCGCCGCCGTTGCGATCGGGGTGATAGCGGCGGACCAGCAGCGAATAGCGCGCGCGCAGCGCCTTGCGGTCTGCATCGAAATCGAGGCCCATGACTTCATAGGCGCGGCGTTCCTCCGGCCCGATCCCGCGCCGGGCGGCGTCTTGCCGATGCAGCGCATCGGCGCGGCGCATCTTCGCGCGGCGGGCGATGGCGTCGAGCGGATCGGCAAAGTCGTTCCAGCGCGGCGCCTGATCGATCCCGCCATCGGGGCGGAACGCGCGCGTTTCCGTGGCCCAGCCCGCGAGCGGGGACTGCGCGGCCATGATTTCCTCCGGCGTCATCCCCTTGAAGAAATCATACCCGGCGTTGAACTGGCGCACATGTTCGAGACACATCCAGCGGTAATCGCCCGGCCCATCCGCCCCTGCCGCACGCGCGCCGGGCGCGCGAAACTCGCCCGGATCGCTACAACCCGGGGCAGCGCAGAGCCGCCCGGTGTCCGGGATGCGGCCGTGAAAGCGATCGTGTTTCATGAGCCTTCCACATGGGCAATCTTCAGCTAAGATGGAAGACATGACCGGACCCCTTGCCCAAGAAATCACCCAATTGCTCACTGCCGCCTTCGCGCCGAGCAGCCTTGCTGTCATCAACGACAGCGCCAGCCACAGCGGCCATATGGGCGATGACGGATCGGGCGAATCGCATTTCACCGTAGACATCGAAAGCGCCGCCTTTGCAGGGGTCTCGCGCGTGCAGCGCCAGCGCCTGATCAACGCCGTGCTCGGCGACATTCCGGGCCAGCGCGTCCACGCCCTCGCGATCAAGGCCCGCGCGCCCGGTGAGTGATGCGGCGGTGAGTGATGCGGCGGTGAGTGATGCGGCGGTGAGTGAAACGGCGGTGCAGGAGCGCAGGATTCGCCGCGCCGCGCGTATTTTGCTGATGGACGAGCAGGACCGCGTGCTCCTGATCCGCTTCGTCCCGCCGGACCGCCGCCCGTTCTGGTGCGGTGTGGGCGGGGAATGCGACGCGCATGAGGATTTCGAAACCGCCGCGGTGCGCGAAATATATGAGGAAACCGGCCTCAAGGTGGTAAGCTGCGGCCCTGAAGTGGCGCGCCGCGCCGACGATTTCATCACGCTGGAGGGCGAGCCGGTCACATCGGATGAGCGCTTCTTCCGTGTGCGGACACAATGCTTCACCCCCGACACCGCAGGGCATTCCGCAACAGAGCGCGCGATGATCAAGGAATTCCGCTGGTTCGCGCGCGAAGAGCTGACCCAGTGGCATGAACCGGTGTTTCCGAGGGACCTGATCGACATGCTCGCGGCAGACACCGCGCCATGACCGATCCCGTCATCCAGACGCTGACTCCCGTCACGCACGATCTAGGCGCGTTTCAGGTGCGGCGCGTGCTGCCTTCCCCAGCGCGCACGATGATCGGCCCGTTCATCTTCGTAGACCAGTTCGGACCGGCAGTGCTGCCCGTGGGGACAGCGATGGACGTGCGCCCGCATCCGCATATCAATCTC
>CANEVG010000281.1 GCA_947442095.1 Sphingomonadaceae bacterium | reverse complement strand
ACTCGGCGCTCGACCAGATCAACCGAAACACCATAAAGCGGCTGCGCACCGCATGGACATGGCATTCGGGCGAAGTGACATTCGGATCGGACACAGCCGAAACTACGATCGCGCAGATGACCCCGATCTACGCCAATGCCAGGCTTTATAGCTGCACTCCGTTTGGCAGGGTGGTCGCGCTCGATCCTGCGGCGGGCCAGCCAGTCTGGTCATTCGATTCGCACAAGCCGCTCGTGGGCAACATGTACAAGCAGAACATCTGCCGCGGCGTGGCCTATTGGCAGGCTGAGAGTGCCGAGGCCCGCGCCCAGCCTTGCGGCAAGCGGATCCTTTATGCCGCCCAGAACGCAGTGCTTCACGCAGTCGACGCCGATACCGGCCGCGCCTGTGCCGGCTTCGGCGCGGGTGGCCGTGTCGATCTGGCTGCGCTCGACTACAAAGGCGAAGGCAAACCCGCGACCACCTCGCCCCCGGCGATCTGGGGCAATATCGTGGCTTTGGGCGTGGCGGTGCAGGACAACATGTACCGCAACTCGCTCGACGGCATCGTGCGGGGGTTCGATATTGTGACCGGGCGCGAGCTGTGGAACTGGAACCCGATACCGGATGATCTTTCCGGGGTGACCGGCGCGGCCAATGCATGGGCGCCGCTGTCGGTCGATGCCAAGCGCGGCTGGCTGTTCGTGCCGACCGGAAGCGCCAGTTGGGACACGCTTGGTACAAACCGGCTGGACCGGATTCCCGATGCCAACGCGGTAGTCGCGCTCGATATGCGTACCGGGCGCAAGGTCTGGTCCTACCAGACCGTGCACCACGATCTGTGGGACTATGACCTGCCCGCCGCGCCGACGCTCGCCACCATCGACCATAAGGGACGCCCGGTCGAGGCAGTGATCCAGGGCACTAAGACCGGCAATGTGTTCGTGCTCGATCGCCAAACCGGCAGGCCGCTGTTCCCGGTTAAGGAGCAGCCCGCTCCACGCAGCGACATGTCGGGCGAGCGGGCCGCGCGCACCCAGCCGATGCCCATACTCCCAAAGCCCGTTACCTCGCAGGCGCTCAAAGCCGACGATGCTTGGGGTCTGCTGGGCTTCGATAGCGCCGCCTGCCGGACAAAGCTCGGCGCGTTGCGCAACGAAGGGCTGTTCACGACGCCCAGCATCAAGGGCTCGTTGCTCCATCCCAGCTTTCTGGGCGGCACGAACTGGGGCGGCGTTGCGTTTGATCCGACCACGGGCCTTGCCGTGCTCAATTCCTCGAACCTTGCCGCGTCAGTCAGGCTCATGCCGCGCGCGCAGTTTGACGAGAAGCGCGACCGGCGGCCCGGCGTCTCGGTCTATGAAATGCAGGGCTCCCCCTATGTGATGCTGCGCGAAGTGCTGCTATCGCCGCTCGGTGCGCCGTGCAACCCGCCGCCCTGGGGCCAGCTCACTGCGATCGACATGAAGACCGGCCAGACGCGCTGGCAAGTGCCGTTCGGCCGCCTCAAGCTTTCGACCGGCATTCTGACGCCGACGGCATGGGGCGCACCCAATCAGGGCGGACCGATCGTTACGCGCGGCGGGCTGGTGTTCATCGGTGCCAGCCTCGATAGCGTGTTCCGTGCCTATGATATCCAGACCGGCAGGCAGGTATGGCATGCAGCCGTTCCAGCCCCTGCAACCGCCACGCCGATGACGTTTCGGCACACCGACGGGCGCCAATACATTGTGGTTTCCGCAGGCGGCCACGGCGCTTTCGGCACCAAACTCAGCGATGCGATGGTAGCCTTCGTCCTGCGCTGAAACAAAATTAGCGTAACGGGTCTTCGGTGCCTGCCCGGCGGAACCGCTGGGGAGTGGTGCCGAAATGGCGGCCGAACCGGCGCACAAAGCTGGCACTTTCCGCAAAGCCCACCGAGAGCGCAATTTCGGCGACATCGCGCTGGCTATGCCGGAGAAGCCGTGCCGCCGCATGCATCCGCCGGTCGTTAACAAGATCGCGCCAGCGCACACCTTCCGCCCTGAGCCTGCGGTTCAGCGTCGCGACCGAAACGCCCATGCCGGCCGCCACCTCTTCCAAAGTCGGCGTACGGTCGAGCGGACTGGTTTCCAGCACGCGAATGATATCCTTGTGCGATCGGGCCCGCCGCGCGCTGTCCGCCACTCGGCGGCGCAAATGCTCCTCGACAATCGGGTAAAGCTCCGGGTCGATCACCGGGCTCTTGTAGTCCAGGAACTGATCCTCGAACGAGAACGAGTTGGTGTCCTGATCGAAGAATACGTCACAACGGAAAAACTCACGGTAAACCCGCTCATCGCCTTGGCAGGCATGTTCGAAACGCACCTCGATCAGTTCGAATGCCCCGCCGATATAGTTGCGGCACATGTTGTGCGTCAGCGCGATCGAGAACTCCGCGTCCTGCCGCCGATCCTGCAGCGTCTGGTCTGTGATCATGTACTCGAACGTCGCAATCCCCCCCTGCGCCGAAAAGCGATTGCGCACGGCTTCCTGAATCGTCGCCAGATAGGAGTCGAAACCGGTAAAAGCCGCGCGCAGCGAGGGTGCACTCAGGAAGAGGAAACCAAGCGCGCCAAGGCTGTTGAGTGCGCCAAGTCGTCCCGCCTGAAGCCCGAGGTATGGATTGGCCGCCTTGACCGCCGCAAGCTCCAGAAACGCGAGGAAATCCTCGAGTGGCACGACGCCTTTTGCATTGTCCAGATCATTGCGCCGCAAGTGAAATCCGGCGAGCAGGGGCTCAGGGTCACACCCGACCAGATCGAGGCAGTTCGCGACATGGCGTAAGACGAGGACGGAGATCGTCGGCTTCAGCATGCCGCGCTCCCTATCGTTTCGGCCCCTGCCGCTTCGATCTTACCTGAAACTTCCGCCAGCATGCGCGAAGGTCCTCTTCCCGCCCGTTCTGGCAAACATTTCATGCCTAGTCCGGCAGTTTCAATCGAAATATTCCAGTTTGGCCACTCTGGCCAAGCCGGGTGGTACGCTTCCTTGACCTAGTGCCGACATGATCGCGGATGGCCCGTAGCGGCTGTGCCACTTGCAGGAAGGACAGATCTCCCATGCCAGCAGCAAAAGTGCAGTCCCTCGCCCGGGTTGGCACCGCTTCCCTTCTGGCCGTCGCCGCTGCAACAGGGCCGGCTCAGGCGCAACCCGCCCCGGTCGATCTTGTCTTCGTCCACGGTACGGTGCTTACCCCAGCCGGAAGCGCGCAGGCGCTGGCGGTGGCCGGCGGCACGATCGTCGCGGTCGGCTCTGACGCCGAGATTGAAGCCATGGCCGCAGCGAATGCCCAGAAGGTTGATCTAGCAGGCCGGACGGTGATGCCCGGCCTCTATGACATGCACGTTCACACCTATTTCGCCGGGCGCGACAAGCTTTCCTGCCGCTTTGCACAGGGCGCGGGGGCGGCGGCGATTGCGGCCGCAGTCAAAGCCTGTGCGGCCAAGGCCAAGCCCGGCGAGTGGATCATCGGTGGCAGCTGGGTGGGCGCGGCCTTCAAGCCGGGCGAGCAACATAAGCGTCTGCTCGATGCGGTGGCCCCGAACAACCCGGTCATGCTCAACGATGAGAGCCTGCACAGCGTCTGGGTGAACTCGCGCGTGTTGGCGCTGGCCGGGATTACTCGCACGACCAAGGCTCCCGAAGGCGGCGTTATCGACCGAGATAGCAAGGGGGAACCTACCGGCGTGCTGCGCGAGGTGGCCTCACGCGGTATCGAACGCATCATTCCCAAAGTGACCGCCGAAGACCAGCGCATTGCCATCAAGGTGGCGACCGACGAGATGCTTTCCTATGGCATTGTCGGCTTCACCGACGCGGCAGTGCGGCGCGAAATGATCGAAGGGCTTTCCGCTTACGCCCGTTCGGGTGGTCTCAAGCAATATGCGCGCGGCTGCATCGTCTGGGGCCCGAATTCGGGCGGCAGTGAAGGACTGATTGCGCAGCGGCAGGCATGGAGTACCGGCCGCCTGCAGTTGGACTGCGTGAAGATGTTCCTTGACGGTGTGCCCATCGAGGGTCGCACCGCTATCATGCTAGCGCCCTATGAACATCGCGGCGGCGCACACGACGATCAAGGCCCAGGTGGTGGGCACGGGCTGAAGCTGATCGCGGAAGACACGCTTTTCCCCGCGGTCACCGCGTTCGACCGACAGGGCATTCAGGTCAAGTTTCACGCGGCTGGTGACGGTGCGGTTCGCGAAGCGGTGGAAGCCATCGCCGCTGCGCGCAGGGCCAATGGCAATTCCGGCCCGCACCACGAAATCGGCCACAACACCTTCATAGATCTGGCTGACGTGCCGAAGGGCAGCGAACTGCATTTCACCTGGGAGCTTTCGCCCTATATCTGGTGGCCAACGCCGATCACCTCGGTTGATATAGCTGCGGCGGTGGGGCCGGAGCGCATGAAGCGGTTGTGGCCGGCACGCGACGTGGTTGAGAGCGGCGCGAACGTGGTCATTGGCTCCGATTGGCCAGTGGTGCCATCAGTCAATCCGTGGCTGGCCTTTGAAACGCTGGTCACGCGGCAGGTCCCGGGTGCGACAGGTGAGCCTATCAACGCGGGTCAGCGCATATCACGCGAACAGGCGCTAGCGTTGCTGACGCGCAATGGTGCTGCTGAAATGGGGAGGCTTGATCGCGGCGGCACGTTGGAACCGGGCAAATTCGCCGACCTCATCATCCTCGACCGCAATCCAATGACCGTGCCAGTCGGCGAGATCCACGCAACAAAGGTGCTGGCAACCTACATCGCTGGCGAGAAGGTGTTCTCAGCATCCGAATGAGCCGCAGAAGGAGCGGCCCGGCGGCACGATCGCATGGCGGTCTTCCATTTGCAGTTTGTCCGCCGTGAGATCGTTCCGTTCAGATCGCGGCATAAACTAGCGGAGCGCGGGCCTCGTCTGGGGTTGGATTCCAAGCGGCGCTCGCGGTCTTGCAAGCGCCGATACTCGGTGCTCTGTTGCTTGATCCTT
>CANEVG010000280.1 GCA_947442095.1 Sphingomonadaceae bacterium | reverse complement strand
TGGCGCGGCGCATGGGCCACGAACCGCGCGTCGCGTTCCTGTCCTATTCCACGTTCGGCAATCCCAGCGGCAAGTGGCTCGATGATATCCGCGGCGCCGTCGCGATCCTAGACGCGAGTGATCCCGGTTTCGAATATGAAGGCGAAATGGCCCCGGACGCAGCGCTCAACCCCAAAGTCATGGCCAGTTATCCCTTCAGCCGCCTGTCAGGCCCGGCCAATGTGCTGATCATGCCCGGCCTGCAATCTGCCAATATCTCGGCCAAGTTGCTCAAGGAACTCGCGGGCAACGCAGTGATCGGCCCGATGCTGATCGGCATGGAAAAGCCCGTCCAGATCACGGCGATGACCTCGATCGCGCCGGATATCCTGACGCTTGCAGTGCTCGCGGCGGCGGGGATTTCGGGGTGATCGCAAGTCCGGATTGAAGCTGTCCTGCTTTGTGTTGCATTGTACGCACAATGCAAGAGCGCGCATCATGAACGCCAGCACGACAATGACGATCCTGGTGACCCCTGTCCTCAAGGAAGGGCTCGGTCGGCCGGCGCGAAGCACCCGCCGACCGAGTTCATTTCCCGCGGTTGAGGCTGTCGAAGCCTACGTGAACTGCGAACTGCAGATCATCGAGGGCATCCAGCAAGGGCTCTCCGATATGCATGCGGGCTGGGTGACACCGCACGACGGCGCAATGACTGAAGCCCGCCAGATTGTCGCCGAAGCGCGGCAGGCCAAGACAGCCTGACTGTGCGGCGCGTCGTTTGGGCGAACAGCGCCAAAGACGATTTCCTCACCATTCTGTCTCACACCGCCTCCGATGATCCGGACGCTGCTGAACGCGTGCTTGCGGCGATCCAGCAAGCCGGAAACGGACTAGCCGATTTCGCCACCGGCCATCCGGGCCGGGTTGCGGGGACTTACGAGAAGCCCGTCGCCGGGCTGCGCTATGTGATTGCCTATGCACTGGGGGCTGACGAAGCAGACCTGACTACCCACCGCGTGATCCACACATCGCACAACTGGGAGGAGGCTGCGTCGCCGGATTGAGGGGCCGGGAAGAAACCTTGACTATGTACCTTATATAGTACACACAAAGTCAAGGCCTAAGGCGTAAATCCGCTGCGCATCGAACTCGTCTTCTATCAGACGGAAGCAGGCAATGTTCCGGTCCGCGATTGGCTGCTTGGTTTGCCGCCTGCCAACCGCCGGGAAATCGGACAGGACTTGCAGCGCGTCCAGTTTCGTTGGCCGATTGGCATGCCGCTGGGGAGGCCGATGGGAAAGGGGCTGTTCGAGGTGCGGACATCGCTTGCAGGCGTCACAATCGCCCGCGTGCGGCTCTGCTTCCACAGCGGCGAACTCTATCCGGTGCATGGGTTCATCAAGAAGTCGCAGAGGACGCTTGCGCCCGATCTGGCATTGGCCCGCGAGCGGCAGAAGGAAATTGAAGATGGCGGAGAACGCATCTGAAAACAGGCATCGCGGCCCGGCGCTGGACAGCTTTCTGGAAGAAGAAGGTGTGCTGGCCGAGTTTCAGGCGAAAGCCATCAAGGAAGTCATCGCCTGGCAACTCGCCGAAGCGATGCGCGAGCAGGGGCTCAGCAAATCGCGCCTGGCGGTGCTTATGCACACCAGCAGGACACAGATTGACCGGGTGCTTGATCCCAGCGACGGGAATGTGACGATTGAAACGTTGCAGCGCGCGGCTGCTATGGTTGGCCGCAGAATCGAACTCGCGCTGGTTTAGAAAGGTGAGGTAGTTACGCGGTCTAAATCAACCCCGCCAGCGGACTGCTCGGATCAGCATACTTTCGCGTCCCCATCCGCCCGGCGAGATAGGCATCGCGCCCCGCTTCCACGGCGGCCTTCATCGCGCGGGCCATGCGGATCGGGTCTTTGGCCTCTGCGATGGCGGTGTTCATCAGCACGCCGTCGCAGCCCAGTTCCAGCGCCACGGCAGCATCGCTCGCGGTGCCTACGCCTGCATCGACCAGCACCGGCACTTTCGCGCCTTCCACAATCAAGCGGATCGTTACGCGGTTCTGGATACCTAGGCCGGAGCCGATGGGCGCGCCCAGCGGCATGACCGCGACCGCGCCGACGTCTTCCAGCTGTTTCGCTGCAATCGGATCATCGGTACAATAGACCATGGGGAGGAAGCCCTCCTTCGCCAGCACCTCGGTGGCACGGATCGTCTCGACCATGTTGGGATAGAGCGTGCGTGCCTCGCCCAGCACTTCGAGCTTCACCAGATCCCAGCCGCCCGCCTCGCGTGCCAGACGCAGCGTGCGGATCGCATCTTCTGCCGTGAAACACCCGGCGGTGTTAGGCAGGTAGGTGATTGCCTTGGGGTCGATAAAATCGGTGAGCATCGGCGCCTTGGGATCGCTCACGTTCACGCGGCGCACCGCGACCGTGACGATTTCCGCGCCCGAGGCCGCAACGGCGGCCGCGTTCTGCGCGAAGTCCTTGTACTTGCCGGTGCCGACGATCAGCCGCGAACGGAACGTGCGTCCGGCAACGGTCCAAGTGTCTTCTGGCCATGTATCGTCTTCGCCGCCGCCCACAAAATGCACGATTTCGAGCACATCGCCCTCGGCAATCGCCACTGCTGCCAGCGTCGAGCGCGGCACGATCTCCCCATTGCGCTCCACCGCGACTTTGGCGGGATCGAGTTCGAGGCTGCGTACCAGATCGGCAATCGAGCAGGGTGCGGCGCGGCGGGGTTCGCCGTTGATGGTGAGAGCGAGCGATGCAGCGGTTTCAGTAGACATGAGCCGCGCTTTAGCGCGCGGTACGCCTCGCGCAAGCTGTCAGCAGGTGCGGCGGATGTTCATTATGTGCGCACTGGCGACAAGGACAACGCCGCAGATCGTGAGCAGCGCTTCTGCCGTGCCATGATCGTTGGCAATCGCGGCTGCCATCAAGGCAAGACCCGTCGCGCCAAGCGCCAGCGGCAGGCGCTGGCCGTTGCTAATCGCTGCAGACCCGATGGTCATGACGCCGACCACGAATGCAGCCAGCAGGCCGAAGCGGTGAATAGCGGGATTGAGCAGCACCCCGCCACCAAGACCCAGCACGCCGATCAGGAACAGCCCCGCCACGCAGTGCACCAGGCACAGCCCGCTGATCACCACACCCAGCCGGTCAAACCGGCCGCGCAGTGCGCCGTGTTCTGGAAGGTGGCGTTCGCTCATCCCCGCTTCTATATGTAATATTATCTCATCACGCAATGGGCGTATGAATCCGGGTCTCAGGCTTAAGGGTAAGCCGCAAGCCTTGCCCCCATTTGCGCTTGCGATTCGTCCGGACCCCGCGCAGTGACGCGGCCTATGGACGTTGCGCTCGCTTCCCCGGCCCCCTCCCGCACCACCATCGCCGCGCCGCTCTCGCTGGCCCGATGGCTGCTAGTCGTCGCCTTGATGATTGCCGCGATCGTGGCGGTGGGCGGCATTACCCGGCTGACCGAATCCGGCGTCTCGATCACCGAATGGAAACCCGTTTCGGGCGTGCTGCCCCCGCTCAACGAGACGGACTGGCATGCTGAGTTCGCCAAATATCAGCGGACCCCGCAATACATCCTGGTCAATGGCCCAGCGGGTATGACGCTCGCGACCTACAAGGTCATTTTCTTCTGGGAATGGGTCCACCGTCTTCTCGCGCGGACCATCGGCCTTGCCTTTGCCGCACCGCTGGCATGGTTTTGGCTGCGCGGCCAGATCCCGACGGGCTACAAACCGCGCCTCATCGCGCTGCTGGCGCTCGGCGCTCTGCAAGGGGCGGTCGGCTGGTGGATGGTCAAATCGGGCATCGTCCATGATGTGAAGGTCAGCCACTTTCGCCTTGCCGCGCATCTGTTAGTGGCGCTCACCACGCTGGCCGGGGTGATCTGGACTATGCTCGATCTGCGCGCGCTGGCCCGGGGCGAACCGCGCGCGCGGCTGACGGGCTTTGCAGCGCTCACGCTCGGCATGTTGCTGATCCAGCTGTTATACGGCGCGTTGCTGGCAGGCATGCGCGCGGGCAGGGTGGCGGGCGGCGGATTCAGCGCGAACGTCTGGCCGCTGATGCAGGGCGCGTTCTTCCCCGACGGGATCGACTGGTCGCAAGGCGCAGGCCATGCCTTCCTGTCCGATCCCTACCTCGTCCATTTCATTCATCGTTGGTGGGCCTGGGTGGTGGTGGCGGTGCTCGTGGTGATGGGCCGTAAGCTGCGCCGCGCCGGTGCCCGCCCCGCTTCGGTCGCTCTGCACAGCGCCTTCGGCACGCAAATCGTGCTCGGCATCGCCACGGTGATGAGCGGCGTGGCGATCTGGATTGCGGTATTGCACCAGTTGACGGGTGCGCTGCTCGTAGCCTCGACTGCATGGAGCGCGCATCAGCTCGGGCGGAAGACTGTCTAAGGTATTATTTTACCTCTCCCAAAACCCGCAGTTTGCTTGACTCTTTCGGCCATTTGCATCACAGGCGCGCTTCCTCGCCGATCTCGTGCCCCCTCACGCAGCTTCGGTGCACACTATCCAGGGATGATTTCAAGCCATGAAGGCTCTAACGAAAATCACCCGGTCGATCAAACCGGCCGAGGTGGACAAGAAGTGGCATCTTATCGATGCCGAAGGTCTGGTCGTTGGCCGGCTTGCGGTGGTGATCGCCAATCACCTGCGCGGCAAGCACAAGTCGAGCTACACCCCGCATGTCGATTGCGGCGATCATGTGGTCGTCATCAACGCCGAGAAGGTGCGTCTGACGGGCAACAAGCTCAAGGACAAGATCTACTACAAGCA
This sequence comes from Sphingomonadaceae bacterium, assembly GCA_947442095.1. Classification (GTDB taxonomy): domain Bacteria; phylum Pseudomonadota; class Alphaproteobacteria; order Sphingomonadales; family Sphingomonadaceae; genus Novosphingobium. The sequence goes on along the minus strand of CANEVG010000280.1, from coordinate 223 downwards.
CACCGGTTATGCCGGCGGCATCAAGGAAGTGACTGCGGACAAAGTCCTCGGCGGCCGCTTTCCCGAGCGGGTGCTGGAGAAGGCGGTTGAGCGCATGATCCCGCGTGGCCCTCTCGGCCGTGCGCAGATGCGCGCGCTGCATCTCTATGCCGGCGCGGAGCATCCGCATGCCGGTACCCAGCCCGAAGTGCTCGATGTCGCTTCGATGAACCGCAAGAACAAG
>CANEVG010000279.1 GCA_947442095.1 Sphingomonadaceae bacterium | reverse complement strand
TGATCGTGGTCGGCGGCGCGTTGGAGGGGATCAGCGGCAGGCTGCAACGCTGGCTGGAAGGTGAAGCGCTCAGGCTGACGGGTGAGGACCTTGCGCACTATTGCGGGCTGGCAGGGCAAGCCGCGCCGACACTGGCCCTTTCGCGCGCCCAGCGCCGCTGGGGCAGCTGTTCGAGCGGCGGCACAATCAGGATCAACTGGCGGCTGATCATGGCCCCCGACTTCGTGCGGCGCTCGGTCGTCGCGCACGAAGTGGCGCACATGACCCATTTCGATCATAGCCCGGCGTTTCATGCGCATCTCGCCGCGCTCTATGAAGCGCCGATCGAAGCGGCGAACGACTGGCTGCGGCTGGAGGGGCGCTCGCTCTACCGAATGTTCGGATGAAAGAGGCCAGACCTATCCCCTTTGCCCTTTTGCACGGGCATGCCTTTTCACGACCATACTGGCGCGCTGCGTCCGCGCACTCTATCTAGGTCGGCATGAAGAACTTCCTTCGGAACGTCTCCCCGCTGCGTGCGACGAAAGACCTGTGGCAGGTGCTGGGCGCGCCGAGCGAATTTCGCGGGCGTTCGCTGCTCATGGCCGTGGTTGTCACGGGCGCGCTGTTTGCAATAATGTGGCAGCAAGGTGGCCGGGGCCTGCCGCGCCCGCCCGAGGTGATCTATTTCGAAAGCTGGCGCGCAGACCGCAGCGACGCGGAAATCATCGCCGGCAACATCGCCGCCAGCAAGCGCGCCAAGGCAGAGGCTGCGGCGGAGGAGGCCCGCGCCGAAAGCCGGCGCCAGATGTACAAGGCCGTCGGCGCAGCAACCGGGCTTGATGCGCAAACGATGTATGAAAAGGGCAAGGCAGAGCGCGAGGCTGCGGCCCGTGCTGCCGAGGCGCGCAACAAGGCGCTGCTGGAAAAGCTGGCCACCAAGCCCAAACCGGCAACGCTCTAATTCCTGTGGCGTTGCCCATGCTGTTTTCGGATGCCGACTGGCTTGACGCCGCAGCGGCGCTGGCCATGCGCGGCCGTCCGCTCAGCCGGCCCAATCCGGCCGTCGGTGCGCTGATCGTGCAGAAGGGCCGCGTGATCGGGCGCGGCTGGACGCGGGTAGGCGGCCGCCCCCATGCCGAAGCGGAAGCACTGGCGCAGGCCGGAGAAGCCGCGCGCGGCGCGACGGCCTATGTCACGCTGGAACCCTGTGCGCATACCAGCGCGCGCGGCCCGGCCTGCGCGCATCTCTTGCGGGATGCTGGTCTGGCGCGTGTTGTCGTGGGCTGCACGGACCCTGATCCCCGCACCGCCGGGACGGGCATCGCACTCCTCCAGGGTGCCGGGATCGCTGCCGAGCTGCTCCCTTCCGATGCTGCTGCCAGATCGCTGGAAGGCTATCTGATGCGCGCGCGCGCAGTCCGCCCCCACACCACGCTCAAGCTCGCCACCTCGCTCGATGGCTACATCGCGATGGCCGATGGGACGAGCCAGTGGATCACCGGCCCCGAAGCGCGCGCGCATGGCCATGCGATGCGTGCCCGCGCCGATTGCATCCTCGTCGGCGGCGGCACGCTGCGCGCCGATGCGCCCCGGCTGAATGTGCGGCTCTCCGGTCTTGAGCAGCGCAGTCCGGCGCGCTGGGTGTTGACGAGCGGCGCAGCGCCCGAAGGCTGGCAGGCGGTCAGCGATGCCGGCAGTGCCACTTTCGACGACGCGCAATATCTGCTGATTGAGGGCGGTGCAGGTGCTGCTGCCGCGTTTCTGGCGGCTGACCGGGTGGACCGCCTGCTGCTCTACCGCGCGCCGATCCTGCTGGGCGGCGGCCGCCCCGGCATTGGCGATATCGGCCTGTCCGCGCTCGCCGATGCGCATGGCCGCTGGCAGCTTATGGACCGCAGGCGGCTTGGCAGCGATACACTCGACGTCTACGACCGCACGCGCTGAAGGAGAGCCCTGCATGTTTACCGGTATCATCACCGAAGTCGGCCATATCCGCGCCATTGCCAGCAAGGGCGACGTGCGCGTCACGATCGGCTGCGCGATGGACCCGGCCAAGATCGCCATCGGCGCGTCGATCGCCTGTTCGGGCGTGTGCCTCACCGTGGTCGATCGCGGCGGCGCGCCAGGGGACAGCTGGTTCGCGGTCGACGTTTCGGGCGAAACGATCCGCCGCACTGCGCCCGCGCAGTGGCAGGAAGGCGCATTGCTCAATCTCGAACCCGCGCTGAAGCTGGGTGATGAACTTGGCGGCCATATCGTGACGGGCCATGTCGATGCCGTGGGCCACGTGGTCTCGAACGATCAGGTCGGCGGATCGTGGCGGGTGATCGTCTCGGCCCCGGTGGAGCTTGCGCCCTACATTGCAGCCAAAGGCTCGATCACGGTCGACGGCGTCTCGCTTACCGTCAACGAAGTGGCCGATCAGCCGGACGGCGCATGCCACTTCATGCTCAACATCATCCCGCACACGGGCGAAGTGACGACACTTGGCACGCTCGTCCCGGGCCGCGAGGTCAATCTCGAGATCGACGTGCTGGCGCGCTACCTCAAGCGGATGCAAAGCCTGCAGATGCAGGCCTGAGCCTCAGCCTGCGATATCGCGCAGCGCCTCGATGAAGGTCTCGAGATTGTCGGTGGTCAGCCCGGCAATGTTGATCCGCCCCGAACCCGCCATATAGACGCCGTGGCGCTCGCGCAGCGCCATGATCTGCTCGCCCGAGAGCGGCAGCATCGAGAACAGCCCCTTCTGGTGGCCAAGCGGCGCCATGTTGATCGGGCCGATCTGCTGCGCTGCCGCGAGCCGCCCGCGCACTTCGGCCATGCGGCCACGCATTTGCGCCAGTTCTTCGATCCACTGCGCCGTCAGCGCTGCATCGCCCAGAATGATCCGCACCGCTGCTGCGCCGTGATCGGGCGGCATCGACCAGCTGGCTCGGGCCAGCGTGGCACCATTGGCCATGGCATTGGCCAGCGCATCGGCATCGCCTGTCACCGCATAAAACGCGCCGACGCGGTCGCGGTAGAGTCCGAAGTTCTTGTCGCAGCTATAGGCAACCAGCGCTTCCGGAACCGCAGCCAGCACCTTGCGCAGGCCATAGGCATCGGCTTCCATGCCCTCGCCCAGCCCCTGATAGGCCAGATCGAGCAGCGGCAGAACGCCGGCACCCTGCACCATCGAGGCGATCTGATCCCACTGTGCGTTGGTATAGTCCACGCCGGTAGGGTTGTGGCAGCAGCCATGCAGTAGCACGACATCGCCCGGCGCGGCATCGGCCAGCGCGGCGCGCAGGGCTTCCAGATCGGCGGTGCCTTCGGCAGTGGTGTGCTTGAACGTCTTGAGCTCAAGGCCGACCGCTGCCACGATCTGCGCATGGTTGGGCCACGAAGGCGTGCCCATGATGATGCGCTTGGCGCCTGCGCGTGCAGCCACTTCGACCGCGAGGCGCACACCGCCGGTGCCGCCGGGGGCCTGCATGCCCTCCACGCGGCTGCGGTCGAAATCCGCACCGAACACATAAGGGATCAGGGCATGGACAAAGCCCATGTCCCCTTCAGGCCCAAGGTAGGCCTTCGAGCTTTGCGTCTCCAGCAGCACGCGCTCGGCCGCCTTGATCGCGCCGAACACGGGCGTGTCACCTGCGCCCGTGCGATAGACGCCCACGCCAAGGTCGATCTTGGTCGGCCGCGGATCGGCGTTGTGCAGTTTGATCAGCGCAAGCAGCGCGTCGGCGGGCTGGGGGCTCAGGGTCGCAAGCATGGCGGCGCTTTGCCCGCAAACCTTCAGCGAGACAAGAGGCGCTTCGCCGCAATCAGAACGGCATCCACTTCTGCGTTTCGCTGAACTTCATGTAGCCGGCATTCACGCCGAGCCGCAGCCCTGCCCCCAGCCGCACCGGTATCAGCACGACATCGCCGCGCCGCAGATAGCTCACATTGAAGCCGCCGACGAAGTAGGCCTGTCCCTCGCCCGCGCCATAGCGGCGGAACAGATCCTGCGTGTCATTGAGGTTATAGACCAACACAAACGTGTTGGCCGCATTGGCCCCCAAGTCGAACCCCAGCGAAGGCCCTGTCCAGTAGACCGGGCGCTCGCCCTCAACCTTGTGGTGCAGCGTTCCCGAACCATAGCGCAACCCCACGACAACCGCGCCGCCCGCTTCGCGCCCTTTGATATAGGCATTGGGCTCGCCCTGCTTCTTGAGGATATCCTGGATCATCAAAGCGAGGCCCTTGGCGCCCTTGCCGAACACCCCTTCGGCCGCACCGATGAGGTCATCCTCACGGTACGTCGTGCCCGTTGCGGCCGCTGAGGTTGGCGCCGACGCAGTCGCGGCTGGCGGCGGAACGGTATCGAGCCCCGGCGCGGGTATTCCAGTTCCGCTGTAGGGCGGCAGTTCCTTAGTTGCGGCGGACGTAGCCGGGGGGGGCGCGGAAGGCACACCCGTTGCTCCCGGCTGCGGCGCAAGATCGCTGTCGATCGCGGTGTTGGGATCAATCTGCTGGACCTGTGCGCCGGCAGGCTGCGCAGCGAACATGCCCAAGGCTGCCAAACCCATTGCGATACGGTTGAGGAGCTTCATAACCCGCGTTCCCATATTCGGCCTTGGCAATTCCCGGCCAGACCTCGTGTCACTCTATCAGGCGCCCATCTTGCCGCCAGACACAATGAACCGGCGATGAGCCGAGTCGAATTCGCGTCCAAGCGCAGATCACAAAGGCAAAATGACTTCGCGCCAAGCCCCTTGCCGCCCTCCCCATCGCTCGCTATAGCGCGCCCTCGCTGCTGCGATCCGGAGACGTGGGTGAGTGGCTGAAACCAACGGTTTGCTAAACCGTCGTAGGGTGTTTAACCTTACCGAGGGTTCGAATCCCTCCGTCTCCGCCACTTTGCGATCTGCAAGGTTCCTCTAACATCCCATTTTCCTTGCATTTCTGCCGATCTGCGGCCAGAATTGTTCCCTGTTTGTTTCGATTGATCCCTGTGAAGCCGCGCCCATCCGGGGGCGTTGACGGGGCACTCAATCACAGATCCGGGGG
>CANEVG010000278.1 GCA_947442095.1 Sphingomonadaceae bacterium | reverse complement strand
AACAAGCGTTCGCTCGAGCTGCTGAGCCAGCGCATCGGCGAACTGCGCAACCAGGCGCAAGCCGATTTCAAGGCGGTACAGGACTTCCGCGTCGCCAACAACCTGCTCAGCGCGCAGCCGACCCAACTCAACGAGCAGCAGGCCAGTGCCTTTGGTCAGCAACTGGCGGCGGCGCGTTCCACAGCGGCGCTGAACAGCGGGCGGGAAAGCGGCGCAGGCGGTGCGGAGGCGGCGGCCGCGGCGAGTTCAGGCATTGTCCAGTCGCTTCGTTCGCAGCGCGCGGCGATCAGCGTCAAAGTCGCCGAAATGTCTGGGCGCTACCTCGAAACGCACCCCGATCTGGTGAGCGCGCGGCGCGAACTCAGCGACATCGATGCGCAGATCGCTGCCGAAACCGGGCGGGTGCGGGCCGCCACTTCTGCCAGCCTTGCCAGCGAAGCCCGCGCGTCGGCGCAGCAGGCCGGAGCCATGGCCGGTGGTTTTTCAGCGGCGCGTTCGGCGCTGGCGGCAAACAACCACGCGCTAGTCGGACTCGATGATCTCAACCGCAAGGCGCAGACCTCGCAGTCGCTTTATGAGAGTTATCTCAACCGTTACAAGGAAGTGCTGGCGCAGATGGGTAGCGAGCACCCGGTTGCCAGCCTGTTGTCTGCCGCATCGGTGCCGCAAGGTCCGATCAGCCCCAATCTCCCGCTCAATCTCGCGCTCGGGCTGCTGCTCGGCACGCTGGTAGGGGCTTCGGCCGCGATCGCGACGGAAAGTGCCTATAGCGGGCTCACCACCCGCGACGATGTCGAACAGCGACTTGGCGTGCGCTTCCTTGGCGGCGTTCCCGAGATCGGTTCGATTGGCCTGCGCGGGTCTGATCCGCTCGCCTCGACCAGCGAAGTGCGGGGATCGGCCTATGCCGAATCGGTACGCGGCCTGCTTGCATCGATTCGGCAGAGCGGAGCCAGCCGCAACCAGGTGATCGCGGTAACCTCTGCGCTGCCTGGCGAAGGCAAATCGACGCTTGCAGCCTCGATGGTGCGGCTAGCGGCGTTTTCGGGCCATTCGGCGATCCTGATTGATTGCGATCCGGTGCGGCAGCGGCAGGGCAAGCTGTTCGGGATCGACAGCAATCGGCCGGGCCTGCGCGAGATGCTGCGCGGCGGGGTGCGGCTGGGTGAAGCCATGGTCAAGGACCCGCACAGCGAAGCCATGATCGTGCCGATCACGACCATGTTCGGCGATGGCGAGCGACTGCTCGAAGGCGGCAACTTCCACCAGATGATTGCCATGCTGCGCGAACATTTCAGCCTGATAGTGCTCGACTGCGCGCCGATCCTGCCGGTCGCCGAGGTCCGCGAACTGGTGACGCTGGCCGACAACGTGGCAATCTGTGCGGCATGGCGCGGCACTCCCGACACCGCCGTGCGCGCCGCACTGCAACTGCTGCCGATGCATGCACTTGGCGATGTCGGCGTCGTTCTCACCCGCATCGACATGAACAAGCAGGTCCGCTTCGGGGTTGGCGATCCGGGCTACTTTTATGAAAAGTACAAGCAGTATTATGTCGGTTCGTAGCCAGCCTAGGACGGCAATTGTCCACTACTGGCTAGTCGGAATGCGTGGCGGCGAACGGGTGCTGGAGCGGCTCATTCACCTGTTCCCCAACGCGGACATCTTCACCCATGTCGTCGTGCCGGAGGCGCTTTCGGCCACCATCCGTTCTCGGCCGATCAAGACCAGCTTCATTCAAAAGTTGCCCGGTGCCAGGCGCTACTACCAGCGCTATCTGCCGCTCATGCCGCTTGCGCTCGAACAACTCGACTTGCGTGGCTACGATCTGGTTATTAGCAGCGAGTCGGGGCCAGCCAAGGGCGTGCTTCCAGCACCCGGCGCGCTGCACATTTCCTACGTGCACTCGCCGATGCGCTACTTATGGGACCACTACCACGACTATCGGGAAACTGCCGGGGCACTCAACCGGCTGCTGATGCCGCCGGTATTCCATTACCTTCGCAACTGGGACACCGTTTCGGCGGGACGAGTTGACCGGATCATCGCCAACTCCACTTTCATCCAAAAGCGCATTGCCAAGGCCTGGCGCAGGGAAGCCTCGGTGGTGCACCCCCCGGTCGCTGTCGACGAATTCGGTCCGAGCGATGCGGTCAGCGACCGCTTCCTTTGGGTCGGCCAGATGATCGCTTACAAGCGCCCCGACGTCGTCGTAGAGGCCTTCAACCGGCTCGGCATGCCATTGCTGATGGTAGGCGACGGCGATATGCATGAGCGCATTCGCAAGATTGCCGGCCCCAATGTCACAGTTTTGAAGCGTCTCGACTTCAACGGACTCAAGCAGGCCTACGCAACGTGCCGCGCGCTGGTGTTCAGCGCCGAGGAGGACTTCGGAATCGTGCCAGTCGAAGCCAATGCCAGCGGCCGACCGGTGCTTGCCTATGGGAGCGGCGGAGTGCTCGATTCGATAATTCCCTGGCAAACCGGACTGTTCTATGATGAGCAGTCAGTCGAGGGGCTGATCGCCGGGATCGAAGACCTAGAGGCATGGCTCGGCGATTTCGACAGTGCCAAGGCAATGGCCAACGCCCGCCGCTTCGCGCCCGAACGGTTCGACGAAGGGTTCATGGCACAAGTCCGCGAGGCCGGGCTGTGATCGGCCGCCCCCGCGTGCGCAGCCGCAAGACAAGAAATGTGCTGACAATGCTGGCACCGCTGCTGGCCATGGCCTGCACCTTCGCGCAGTCGACTGGAAAGGAAGCACCCGACCCGCGCCCTGGCGTCAACACCCATTTCAGCCAGGGCTGGCCGCCGCGCTACATCGACAGCGCCGCCGCGCTGGGCACCGCGACGATCCGCGATTCGCTGCACTGGGCGAAGATCGAGACCGCGCCGGGCCAGTACATCTTCACCGAACAGAACTCCGCCCACATCGCATTGTCCTGTGCCGCAGGCATGAAGGTTCTGTTGGTAATCGAACCGCGAAATCCACTCTACGATAGCGGTCAAAGCGCCTACAGCCCAGCTTCACAGAATGCCTTCGCGAGCTACCTTGCCGCCATTGCGGCGCGCTACCGTGGTTGTGTCGCCGCAATCCAGATCGGTAACGAGATCAACGGGCGCAACAACGTGACGGGCCTTGCAGCCGCCAACCGCGTTGCCTGGTACATGTCGCTGCTCAAGGCCGTCAACGCGAAGATGCGCCCGGCGCACCTTGATGTGAAGATCATTGGCGGATCGACCAACATCGTTGCCACCGGGTTTCTGGAGCAACTGTTTGCGGCGGGCATGTTGTCTTATGTCGATGCCGTGGCCGTTCACCCCTATCGTCCGGACCCGGAAGGTGTGGACTGGGAACTGGCGCGGCTGCGCGCGGCGATCGTGCGCCATGGTCCGGTGAAGCCGGTCTGGGCGACGGAGTTTAGCCGCGACTTCACCTCCCCGGCGGATGCTCCTGCATTCTACCTCAAGATGAGCGCGCTGATGCAGGGTGCGGGCGTATCTCGCCATTTCTGGTATGCTCTGCTGGACCAGAAGTGGTTTCCATCGATGGGCCTGCTGACGACGCCGGGCGCGCGCAAGCCGGTCGCCGATGCCTATGCCTTCGCTGCCGCAAAGCTTGCGCCGTTGGGGCCTGCCGTGCGGATCGACCATGGCGATCCGACGATCTACCACTTCCGCTATGGCAACGCCTTCGATCTGGTGTGGGGCGCGCCGCGCGGCCTGACGGTGACCGGTCCGGCCGTGTTCCACCGCGCTGACGGCTCCATCGCCCCACCGGCGACGGCGCTGGGCAACGAGCCGATACTGATCGAAGGCGGGACGTCGATCGCCTTCGGCCCGGCAGATGTGGTGGCCGACAGCTTCCATGGCTTCGCGCAGGAACCGCTGCGCTGGTTCGGGCGGCGTGACCTTACCGGCGCCGAATACCCGCTGCTGCCTGTCGACTGGCGGTGGGCCACCTATCTTGGCAACGCCGCGATGCGCAGCATGATAGTGACCCAGAACGGGGTCGGCACAGCGGGCCGAACGAGCGCGGTGGTCCGGTATGTGGTGACCCAAAGCGGCGCGTTCCATGCCTCCGCCTGTCTGGTTCCTCTTGGCACGACCGGCGACGGGGTCATCGCAGCAATCCGCCACAACGGAACCATCGCCTGGACCGCAAGAGCTGGCCCGCTGGCAGGCCAGGCGACTGGCGCCGCCACCGTAAACGCCAGTCGCGGGGATGCCATCGAACTGGTCGTCTCGCCAGGGGCCTCGCCCCGCGGAGACCGTATGCGCTATCGCTTCCGTATTGGCCGCAGCGCGCGCAATCCAGCGACCTGCTGAGATGACGCCGACGCTGTTCGGGGTCCTCACAGCCGCGCTCGGACTGCTGCTGTTGTGGCGGGGCAGCACCGTGGCGATGCTGCAAACGGTGATGGCGCTGTCGCTTATGGGCGGTTCGGCGGCCATAGTGCTCACCAGCCTTGGCGGATCCACGGTGCAGCCCGCGATTCTGGCACTGGCCTTCCTAGTCGTGCGATGTCTGGCACCGCAGCCCGGCCAAGGCTACCGGTTGGCTCAAGGCATGCGCGATCTTGCACCGCTGATCCTGTTCGCGCTTTACGGCGCAATTGGCGCGTTCATTCTGCCGCGCCTGTTTGCCGGGAGCATCTACGTCACCCCGCTGCGTCCGATCCCAACCGGTTACCTCTATGCCGCGTTTCCTCTCGCTTTCAGTCCGCAAAACATCACCAGCGCGGTCTATCTGATCAGCACGCTGTTAGCGGCGACCTGCGCCTATGTGGCAGTCCGGCGCGCGCCCGATTCCGCCCCCATTGCCCGCACAGCCGGTGTCATCGCGGTGGTGCACGCCGGACTTGGCCTGTCGAGCGTAGTGCTGGCGAACACGGCCTGGGCATCGGCACTGAAGTTCGTGCGCAACGGCAATTACGCGCAGCTCGACCAGACCGTGGACGGCATGGCGCGGATGACCGGCATTTTTCCCGAATCGGCAGTCTATGCGTCCTATGGCTTCATCTGGCTGGTTTT
>CANEVG010000277.1 GCA_947442095.1 Sphingomonadaceae bacterium | reverse complement strand
GCATCCAGCGGCTCAATCAGGAAGCCGCCAAGGCACGCGCGGCGGGCAAGCGCATGGGGATCATCATTCCTGATGGCCAAGTCATCAGCTGGATCACGCTCAACCCGGCACGTGCGCTGGGTGTCGACCGGCAGACCGGCAGCCTCGCACCCGGCAAGATGGGTGATATGGTGCTGTGGAACGCCAATCCGCTCTCTGTCTATGCTCGGCCCGAGAAAGTATGGGTCGATGGCGCGCTGCTGTTCGATTCCGCCGATCCCGCCCGCCGGCCGGTTAGCGATTTCGAACTGGGCTTGCCCGGTGAGGGAGACGTGAAATGAGCCGCGCGCAAAGGTCGCTTCTCGGCCTTGTTCTGCTCATTGCCGCGCTCCCCACCGTGCTCGCCGCTGCGCCGGAACCAGGTTCCAGCGCAGCCCGGCACTCGGCCCGGGCGCTGCTCCCCTCAGGCGATTTCGCGATTGCCAACGCCACAGTTGCGATCGGCGATGGCAGCGCACCGATCCCGGGCGGCAGCGTGCTGGTGCGTGGCGGCAAGATCGTGGCGGCAGGCACCGGCATTGCCATTCCGCCCGGCGTGCCGGTGATCGACGGCACGGGCAAATGGGTCACGCCGGGCCTTGTCATCGCGATGACAGACCTTGGCTTGCTTGATGTGGGTGACGTCGACGAGAGCAATGACAGTGCGGCGGGTACAGCACGCTTCAACGCGGCGCTCGATGTTTCGGTGGCAATCGATCCTGATGCACCTGCCATCGCCATCAGCCGGGCAAGCGGCATCACACGTGCGGGCGTCGCGCCTTCAGCGGCCAATGCCATCTTCGCCGGCCAGGGCGCGGTGATCGATCTGGCAGAGACTGGCCCGACCGCACCCCGGCCCCGCGCTTTCCAGGTCGTCGAACTGGGTGAACGCGGCGCGGAACTGGCTGGCGGCAGCCGCGTTGCCGCACAGGCCTTGTTGCGCAATGCCCTGCGAGAGGCACGCGAGCTTGACCGGAAGATGGCGAGCAGCAAGGCTCTGGCCGCCGATCCGCGGATGGCCCAAGCAGGACCGGGTCAGGCCAGCGATGGTCTGCTCACCCGGTTCGATGCCGCCGCGCTGATCCCCGTTGTGGCCGGGCGTCAGGCGCTGTTCGTCCATGTCGAGCGCGCTGCCGATATCCGGGCAGTGCTCGCGCTCAAGGCCGAGTTTCCGGCTTTGCGGTTTGTGATTGTGGGCGCTGCCGAAGGTTGGCGCGTTGCTAGCGAACTGGCTGCGGCACGAGTGCCGGTGTTGGCCGGTGGGCTTGCCGATCTGCCCGACCGGTTCGAATTGCTTGCCGCAACCCAGTCGAATGTCGGCCGCATGACCGCGGCCGGGGTCAAGGTCGGACTGGGCGGCTTCTTCGATGGCGATCAGCCACGCCATGCTGCTCAGTTTGCCGGCAATCTGGTGGGCCTTGCCCGCGTGCCTGGGGCAACCGGACTGACCTGGGGACAGGCGCTCGCCGCAATCACGTCGATCCCGGCAGACATTCTTGGCGAAAGTGCCTCGTTTGGCAGCCTGAGGACCGGTCTGTCGGGGGATCTGGCGCTGTGGGATGGCGATCCGCTTGAGGTGTCATCTGCTCCGATTACGATATTCATCGACGGGATGGAGCAATCTTTGGTAAGCCACCAATCACGTCTGCGCAAAAGATATCGTCGGCCCCAGGAAGGGTCGCTGCCAAAGGCGTACGAGTAGTCACTGAATGCTTCACCGTGACGGGTAGGCTGAACGCAGGGGGAGAGGTTTCTTGGATTTCGCTACTTTGTCGCTTGCGTTTGGCATGGTTACCTTTGTTGGGACACATCTCCTGTTGTCGCATCCGCTGCGCGCGGGAATGATCCGGCAATTCGGACAGGGCGGCTTCATGGTCGCCTATTCGCTTGTCTCGCTTGTCACCTTTAGCTGGGCTGCCATTTCTTTCGGACAGGCCGCCGCGGCACCGCAATTGTGGGATGGGCAGGCGCTGGTGCCATGGGTGCTGGCGTGCGGGCTTACGGTGGTGGCCACAGCCTTGTTCCTTGCCTCGCTCATTGGCAATCCGGCGCTTCCCGGCATTGATGTATCGGACCTTTCCACGCGGCTGCCGAAGGGGGTGTTCAAGGTGACCCGCCATCCGATGATGGCCGCCTTCGCGCTTTGGGGCATTGCCCATATCCTTGTCGCGCCAAGCCCGCGGACGATCATCCTTGCCGGCGGCATCACTGCGCTCGCGATCATCGGGTCCCGCGGACAGGACAGGAAGAAGCTGGCACTTCACGGGCAGGATTGGCGCACCTGGATGACGCGCACGTCGTTCCTGCCGCAGCCCGGCGCGTTCAGCCAACTTGGCCTGTTCTGGGTCGCCGCCGTGCCGGTCTGGCTTTTGCTGACCTGGCTGCACTTGCGATTTGCATACATTCCCGCCGGGCTCTGGCTCTGGTTCGAGAACCTCTAGAGCGCAGCAGCACCCGACCGCCGCCAAAGTTGTTCAGCCAAAGTTGTTCAGGCCCGGGCTTCCTTCACGCCAGCGCTATTGTGGCGCAGCGCCTTGAGCACGGTGTCGACGATCTGCGGCGCATTCAGCCCCGCTGCGTCGTACTGCTTATCTGGCGCATCCTGATCCTGGAACACATCGGGCAGGCGCATTGTGCGGATGCGCAGGCCTGCATCGGTCAGCCCTTCGTCGCTCGCCATGGTCAGCACATGCGCGCCAAGCCCGCCAATCGAGCCTTCCTCGATCGTGACCACAACATCATGTGATGCGATCAGGCGGCGGATCAACGCCTCATCGAGCGGTTTGGCAAAGCGCAAGTCCGCCACCGTGGTCGAAAGTCCCTTTGCATCCAACAAGTCTGCAGCCTTGAGCGCCTCAGTTAGCCGGGTGCCGAGCGACAGCAGCGCAACCTTGGTGCCTTCACGCACGATGCGACCCTTGCCGATCTCCAGCCGCTCCGGCACCGCGGGCAGCGCGACGCCCGTGCCATTGCCACGCGGATAGCGGAACGCGATCGGGCCGCTGTCGTGCAGCGCTGCTGTGTGCACCATATGTACCAGCTCAGCCTCGTCTGCCGCAGCCATGACAACCATGTTGGGCAGCGTGGCCAGATAGGTCACGTCGAACGAACCGGCATGGGTCGCGCCGTCGGCGCCGACCAGCCCCGCCCGGTCGATCGCGAAGCGCACTGGCAGGTTCTGGATCGCCACATCGTGCACGACCTGGTCATAGGCCCGCTGCAGGAAGGTGGAATAAATGGCGCAGAACGGGCGCATGCCTTGCGCGGCCAGCCCTGCAGCGAAGGTTACCGCATGCTGCTCGGCAATACCGACATCGAACGAACGCTCCGGGTACGTCTTGGCGAACTTGTCGAGCCCAGTGCCCGCAGGCATGGCGGCGGTAATCGCGCAGATCGTCTTGTCACGCGCAGCCTCGGCCATCAGCGCCTGTGCAAACACGCCTGTGTAGCTTGGCGGTCCGGCAGCGCTTTTGGCCTGCTCGCCGGTGATGACATCGAACTTCTGCACGCCGTGATACTTGTCCGCAGCATCTTCGGCCGGGCCATAGCCCTTGCCTTTCTGGGTGACGACATGGACGAGGCACGGTCCTTCGGCCGCATCGCGCACGTTTTCGAGCACCGGGATCAGCTGATCGAGGTTGTGACCATCGATCGGGCCGACATAATAGAAGCCCAGCTCCTCGAACAGCGTGCCGCCCATCGCCATGCCGCGCGCGAACTCGTCGGTCTTGCGCGCTGCCTTGTGAAGCGGTTCGGGCAGGCGGCGCGAAATCGCACGGAGCAATTCGCGCAGCTCAAGGAACGGGCGCGAGGAAACCAGCCGCGCCAGATAGGCCGAGAGCCCACCGACCGGCGGCGCAATCGACATGTCATTGTCGTTCAGGATCACGACCAGCCGGTTTCCGGCCGCTGCGGCGTTGTTCATCGCCTCATAAGCCATGCCCGCGCTCATCGCGCCGTCGCCGATGATCGCGATGCCCTTGCCAGGCTTGCCGGCCAGCTTGTTGGCCACGGCAAAACCAAGCGCAGCGGAAATCGATGTGGAGGAATGCGCTGTGCCGAACGGATCGTATTCGCTTTCGCTGCGCTTGGTGAAACCTGAAAGTCCGCCGCCTTGGCGCAGGGTCTGCATCCGGCTGCGCCGCCCGGTGAGGATCTTGTGCGGGTAGGCCTGATGGCCGACATCCCAGATCAGTCGATCATCCGGGGTATTGAAGACATAGTGCACCGCCGTGGTCAGTTCGACCACGCCAAGACCGGAGCCGAGATGGCCGCCGGTCTGGCCGACCGTGGCGATCATTTCGGCGCGCAATTCATCGGCCAGCTGGCGCAATTGCGAGGGTTGAAGCTTGCGAAGGTCGTCGGGAGTTTCGACGGAATCGAGCAGCGGCGTAACCAGTGTGGACATAAGAGTGTCTTACACTGATGAATCGGCGCTGTCGAACCCGGTATGCAGGGAAAATTCGCCGGCCATACAGGCTAGGATCATGACAAAGGCGGCGCGTGCCTCAGCCTGCAGGCGCGCCCGGCGCCGCATCCCCACAGGCTCCGCAGCGCCCGCGAATCTCGACCACCGGCCGCACAGCCGCAAACCCGGCTTGATGCGCCGCATCGCGCAGCGCTCCGGTCAGCCGGTCGTCATCAATGTGCGTGGCCTCGCCGCAAGCATCGCAAATCAGGAAGATGCAGTCGTGGTGGCAGCCGGGATGGCTGTTCGCCACATAGGCGTTGGCGCTTTCCACACGTCGGGCAAGGTTGGTCCGCACGAACAGGTCCAGAATTCGGTAAACACTGTTGGCCGCGACTCGCTTGCCCCGGCGCGATCCGACGCTTTCGGCAATGTCATACGCGGAGGCAGGCTTTTCATGTGCAGCCAACGCCTCGAACACGTCGCTGCGCATGTCGGTCCACTGCTCACCCGCCGCCTGCAAGGCGCCGCGCGCGGCATCGATCAGCATGTCGCCGGCAAAATCGTGATGGGTGTGTGAGGCTGCCATAATTCGGGAAATAGGCCTTCCGGCGCCCAAGCGCAAATGGTGGGAGCCGTTCCGGTTATCCCTTGGTGAAGACAGGGTTCCAGAATTGC
>CANEVG010000276.1 GCA_947442095.1 Sphingomonadaceae bacterium | reverse complement strand
GGTGATCAGCCCCTCAGCGCCATCCCCCCGCGCACCCGCGCGCAGGCCATCGGTTATCTCCCTCAGCACGGAGAGGCCGCATGGAACCTCACGGCGAAAGCGCTTGTCCGCCTTGGTCGCCTGCCGCATCGTACCTCCGCTGCCGAGGACGAGGCCGCCTGCCACGCCGCGCTCGCTGCGCTGGACCTCCTGGATCTCGCCCAACGCCCCATCCACACCCTCTCCGGCGGGGAACGCGCCCGCGTCCTGCTCGCCCGTGTGCTTGCGGGAAGCCCGCGCTGGATTCTGGCGGACGAACCCCTTGCCAGCCTCGATCTCGCGCACACGCGCACGCTCCTTCAGAATCTCAGACGATTGGCGGATCAAGGCGTTGGGGTCATTGTCGTCGTCCACAGCCTCGCGCATGCGATGAACCATGCGGGCCGTGCCCTCGTCCTCCACGAAGGTCGCCTTGCTGCGGATGGCCTGCCGGAAACCGCGCTTTCAGCCGATGTGCTGGAGCGGGTCTGGGGCGTCACCAGCGAATGGATTGGCCCCCCGGGCGCCCGCGCGCTCTCGCTTTAGGTCTCTCCGGGCCCCAGGCACAACCGCTGCAAATGTGGCGCGATAGGCACTCAGCACTGCGCTGCCGGCCCGATCCGGTCTACTCTGGCCTCCGAGCTGAGCTGCGCGAGAACCCCAAGCATAAGGGCAGCAATCGCTTTGAATGGGGGGGCGTCACCATGTGCGAATTCACCGGAAATCCCGAACCCTTGCTGGATGCAGATTTTGAACGCGCCGCCAAGTCCATCGACTGCACTGTGGCGGCCGTTCGTGCGGTTAACGAAGTCGAAAGCCGCGGCGGCTTCTTTGCCGATGGACGGCCCAAAATCCTCTTTCAACGCCGCATTTTCAGCCGAATGACCAAGCGCAGGTTCAATGGCGCGAACCCCGCTATCGCGGATCCCAGTTCCGGCGGCTCTGTCGGCGACCCCGCCGAATATGAACGCCTGGCCAAAGCCATCGCGCCCGATCGCGCCGCTGCGCTACAGTCTGCGAGCTGGGGCGCGTTCCAGATCATGGGTTTCAATCACAGGGAATCTGGCTTCGCCGCGGCCAAAAAGCTCATCAAGGCGGTGGTCTCAGGGTAGGGTAAGCAGTTCGATTCCTTCGTCGCCTTCATCAAGTCGAATCGCCTCGACGATGAATTCATCCGCCGCGATTGGGCCGGCTTCGTCCGCGGTTACAACGGGCCGGACTACGCCAAGAACACATACGACACCAAACTCGCCGCCGCTTTCACCCTCCACAACAACGGCGGCCCCAGCACCGAAAACCCGTGGTCCGTGCTGCGCATGGGCGACAACGGCAAAGATGTGAAAGCCCTGCAAGCTGCGCTCAAGATCAACGCCGACAGCGATTTCGGCCCCGGCACCAAAGCCGCCGTGATCAAGGCCTAAAGGACCGTCAAGCTCTACCCGGACGGCGTTGTCGGCCAGCAGAACTAGAAGGCGGGTCAAGCCCGCACAGCCGTCTCCTTCTTCCGCGGTCGGGCAAGGGGATGCAGGCTTGCCCCACCCGCCACCTTGCGCATCCCTGCGCCCCCACCCACGTGGAAAAAGCGTCCGTGCGCCTCTTGCCGGAATCGAACAAATCTGGAACAGACTGCCGCCATGTCACTCAACACTATCTCCATTCGCGGCGCGCGTGAGCACAATCTTAAGGGGATCGATATCGATCTGCCGCGCGACAGTCTGATCGTAATCACCGGCCTCTCCGGCTCGGGCAAATCCAGCCTCGCGTTCGATACGATCTATGCCGAAGGGCAGCGCCGCTATGTGGAGAGCCTTTCGGCCTATGCGCGCCAGTTTCTTGAGATGATGCAGAAGCCCGATGTCGAGCATATCGACGGGCTCTCCCCTGCGATCTCCATCGAGCAGAAGACCACCAGCCGCAATCCGCGGTCCACCGTGGCGACGGTGACCGAGATTTACGATTACATGCGCCTGCTTTGGGCGCGCGTCGGAATTCCCTATTCGCCCGCCACAGGGCTCCCCATCGCGGCGCAGACCGTCAGCCAGATGGTCGACCGCGTGCTTGCCCTGCCAGAGGGCACGCGCGCCTATCTCCTCGCCCCCGTGGTGCGCGGCCGCAAGGGGGAGTACCGCAAGGAGCTCGCCGAATGGCAGCGCGCCGGCTACACCCGCGTGCGCATCAACGGCGAAATGCTCGCCATCGAAGACGCCCCTGCGCTCGATAAAAAGCTCAAGCACGACATCGAAGTGGTGGTAGACCGGATTGCGGTGAAGCAATCCGATGACGGCTTCCGCACGCGCCTCGCAGACAGTTTCGAACAGGCGCTCAAGCTGGCAGACGGCACGGTTTACCTCGATCTAGCGGATACGACGGTTGAGGCCGTCGGTGCAGGTTCTGGCCCAACCCCGTTCGCATCGAGCGAAGTCGAGTCACCGCAGCCCGAGACAAAGCCTAAGAAGGGCATGAAGAAAACCGGCCTCGCTGCCAACCGCATCGTCTTTTCTGAAAAGTTCGCCTGCCCCGTCAGCGGCTTCACCATCGAGTCCATCGAACCCCGCCTGTTCAGCTTCAACGCCCCGCAAGGTGCGTGCCCGGCCTGCGACGGCTTGGGTGAAAAACTCCTGTTCGATCCCCAACTCGTCGTGCCCAACGAAAACCTCAGCCTCAAGCAGGGCGCGGTTGTGCCCTGGGCCAAGTCAAACCCGCCGTCGCCCTATTACATGCAAGTGCTCGCCAGCCTCGCGGGCCATTTCGGCTTCAGCCTCGAAACCCCGTGGGCGAAGCTCCCCGGCGAGGTTCAACTCATCATCCTCTACGGCACCGGCGGCAAGGCCGTCCCGCTTACCTTCATCGACGGCAAGAAGAGCTACACCGTCCAGAAGGCCTTCGAAGGCGTCATCGGCAATCTCAATCGCCGCATGCTGCAGACCGAAAGTGCTTGGATGCGCGAGGAGTTGGGCAAGTACCAGACCGCGCAGCCCTGCGAGACCTGCCACGGCGCGCGGCTCAAGCCCGAAGCGCTCAGCGTCAAGGTGGCAATGGCCGATATCTCCAGCATCACTCACCTCTCCGTCGCCGCTGCCGTCGATTGGTTCGGCAATGTAGATCAACAGTTTACCGCGCAGCAAAGCCAGATCGCCAAGGCCATCCTCAAGGAAATCAATGAGCGCCTCGGCTTCCTCAACAATGTCGGCCTCGATTACCTGAATCTCGATCGTACCTCCGGCACCCTCTCCGGCGGTGAGAGCCAGCGCATCCGCCTTGCCAGCCAGATCGGCAGCGGCCTCTCCGGCGTGCTCTATGTGCTCGACGAGCCCAGCATCGGCCTCCACCAGCGCGACAACGACCGCCTGCTCGTCACGCTCAAGCGCCTGCGCGATCTCGGCAACACCGTGATCGTGGTGGAGCATGACGAGGACGCGATCCGCACCGCCGACCACGTCGTCGATCTCGGCCCCGGCGCGGGCGTCCACGGCGGGGAGATCGTCGCCCAAGGCACGCTGCAGGATATCCTGAACAGCCCGAACAGCCTCACTGGCCAATACCTTACCGGCGCGCGCCGCATCGAGGTGCCAAGCAAGCGCCGCAAGGGCAACGGCCTCAAGATCACCGTCGAAGGTGCGCGCGCCAACAACCTCCAGAACGTCACCGCCTCGATCCCGCTCGGCACCTTCACGTGCGTCACCGGCGTCTCCGGCTCGGGCAAGTCCAGCTTCACCATCGACACGCTGCACGCCGTCGCCGCGCGCACGCTGAATGGTGCGCGCGTCATCGCGGGCGCGCACGACAAGGTCACCGGCCTCGAAAACTGCGACAAGGTGATCGAGATCGACCAGTCCCCCATCGGCCGCACGCCCCGCTCTAACCCCGCGACCTACACCGGCAGCTTCACCCTGATCCGTGACTGGTTCGCCGGGCTCCCCGAAAGCGCTGCGCGCGGCTACAAGCCCGGCCGCTTCAGCTTCAACGTCAAGGGCGGGCGCTGCGAGAAGTGCCAGGGCGACGGCCTCATCAAGATCGAGATGCACTTCCTGCCTGATGTCTATGTCACGTGCGAGGAATGCGGTGGCAAGCGCTACAACCGCGAAACGCTCGAGGTGAAGTTCAAGGGCCACTCCATCGCCGATGTGCTCGACATGACGATCGAGGACGCCGAGGAATTCTTCAAGGCCGTCCCCCCGATCCGCGACCGAATGCACATGCTCAATGAAGTCGGCCTTGGCTACGTCAAAGTCGGCCAGCAGGCCACCACCCTCTCTGGCGGCGAGGCGCAGCGCGTCAAGCTCGCCAAGGAACTCGCCCGCCGCTCCACCGGGCAAACGCTCTACATCCTCGACGAGCCCACCACCGGCCTCCACTTCGAAGACGTGCGCAAGCTCCTCGAAGTGCTCCATCGCCTCGTCAATCAGGGCAACAGCGTCGTCGTCATCGAACACAACCTCGATGTGATCAAGACCGCCGACTGGCTGCTCGATCTAGGCCCCGAAGGCGGCGTTCGCGGCGGCGAACTCGTGGCCGAAGGCACCCCCGAACACGTCGCCAAAAACCCCCGCAGCTTTACCGGCCACTATCTCGCCCCGCTGCTGAAGCGCTGACCAAAAGGCCCTCGCCCCTTGAGGGGGAGAGAGCGGGGAGAGGGGCCAGCACCAATCGGGGAGAGGCGCCTACCGCACACTAACCAACCCTTGAACCAGCCCACGTCATATCCCGCCCGATCAAGGAGGCGGCGATCCCCATATGGTCAGCAGCCCCAGCTAGCCGTGGGCCCAATCGCCCGAAACTGATCAGGATGCCAAGCCCGGCCTCGACTACGGCGCGCAAGACCGCACTTATAAAGTCCCGGCCAAGCAATACGGCGATGCCGGCTGCGAGTGAGCGGCGCGCGGGGCGCGCCTTCTCCTCGGTCACCTCACCCATCCCCGAACTTCGCGCTGTTGCCATGCCCGGGTTCGCGTCCTAGCCTTTGCGCAGGATAGGCAAGCGGAAGGCAATCGTCATGGAAGTCGCAGCAGGGCTCACTGTTCGTATGGTGATACTGTTCACGGTGGCCGCGCTGGGGCAGGTCGTTGGTTCGTTTCTGCTGGTCCGCACCCAAGGGTT